>CALLCD010000183.1 GCA_938049795.1 uncultured Hyphomonadaceae bacterium
TATATTGGGCATACGGATGATCTGGCCAAACGTGTCTGGCAGCATCGGGTCAAGGCATTTGATGGGTTTACCAAACAGTATGGCTGTGACCGGCTGGTCTGGTTTTGCGCGTTTCCGAGCCGTGATGAAGCGAAGGCGCGCGAACGTCAGATGAAAGCGTGGCGACGGGACTGGAAGGTCGAAGAGATTGAAAAGTTGAACCCTCGGTGGCTGGATTTGTCGCTGGACTTTGGGCCGAGTGTTGTTTGAGGTTTGAGTGGGTTGTCATGGACCCCAACGTGCGTTGGGGAGGCGGGAAGAGTTTCGAGATTTGGTTTCAACCTGCAGGTCCGGTCTTTGTGGCCATGGCCCCCAACTTTCGTTGGGGAGACGGTACATGTGGTAAAGTTTGGTCCCGAAATGCTCAACCCGCGTCCCCGCGCACGTGCCCTAAAGCCCGTTCTGCTTTTTCAGATAGGCGATAATATCCGCTGACTCATACATCTCCGTGCCCGTTTCGGTGTCGACCAGATAGGGTGTTTGGCGTTTGCCGCCGCGGGCGATCAGCTCGGCCTCGTGGGGCGGGACGTCGCGGTCGCGCAGTTCGGATTTGAGGCCGTGGGTTTTCATGAACGCCATGACGCGGTCGCCCCACGGACAGCCCTGTTCAATATAGAGGATATACATCGCTCGCCTGCTCCTTCGGTTTCCTTCTTTTAGCCCACACCGGCGCGAACACAAACCGGATTGGCCATTGACCGAAGCGACCAATGCGGGTTTTCTGATGCCATTAGATTTACCGTGCGTGACGCTCTGGACACGCAATAGGCCCCAGAAAGGGAGAGAAGATATGATGAAAACGAAAATGATGACGAGTGTGGCGATGCTCGCAAGCCTGGCGCTGGTCGGATGCGAAACACTGCCCGGGCCAAGCGGGCCACCCCAGCGCGCCTCCACCCAAGCTCCCGTCAGCGCAACCGCGGCCACACCCGAACCTGCGGCCGCTCAAACGGCAAATACGCCGGTCACCGTCGCCGATGCGCGGGCCTATATCGAAGCGGCCGAAGCAGAACTGGCCGAGCAAAGCGAATATGCCGCCCGCGTGTTCTGGAACCAGGCAACCAATATTACATTTGACACCAATGCACTGGCCGCGCGCGCTGGCTCGGAGACCACGCAAATGGCCGTCCGGCTGGCCAATGGCACCAAACAGTTTGAAGGGCTCGACCTGCCGGCTGATCTTGCGCGGAAAATCCAGATATTGCGCTCGGGCATCACCATCCCTGCCCCGTCCACCGAAGGCGCCGCCGACGAGTTGGCGAAAATCACCACCGAGCTCGACAGCACATATGCAACGGGAACCTTCAACTATAAGGGCGAGGATTTGAACCTCGACCAGTTGTCGACCATTATCGAAACCTCGCGCGATCCGGCCGAACTGCAAGCGGTCTGGGAAGGCTGGCGCACGGTCTCGCCGGTGATGCGGGACGATTATGCGCGCATGGTCGAGATTGCCAATCAAGGCGCCGCAGAGCTTGGCTTTACCAATGTCGCCGATATGTGGCTGTCCAATTATGACATGGCGCCAGAGGCGATGTCGGCGGAGGTCGAACGGCTCTGGGGACAAATGGAGCCGCTCTATGAGGAGCTTCATTGCTATGTCCGCGCCGAGCTGAACGAGGAATATGGCGACGAGATCCAGCCTGCGGTGGGCACGATCCGCGCCGACCTGCTCGGCAATATGTGGGCGCAGAGCTGGGCAAATATTTACGATATTGTCGCGCCGGAGGTTTCCGCCGAGAGCTATGATCTGACATCCATACTGGAAGACAAAGAGTTTGATGCGGTCGGCATGGTCAAACAGGGCGAAGGCTTTTTCTCCTCGCTCGGCATTCGCGAACTGCCGGAGACATTCTGGGAGCGCAGCCAGATCACCCGCCCGCGCGACCGCGAAGTGGTCTGTCATGCGTCGGCCTGGGATCTCGACAATGAAGAAGACATCCGCATCAAAATGTGCACCGAGGTCAATGCGGAAGATTTCTACACGGTCCATCATGAGCTGGGACACAATTACTATCAGCGCGCCTATAAGGATCAGGACTTTCTGCACAAGAACGGCGCGCATGACGGGTTCCACGAAGCAATCGGGGACTTTGTCGGACTGTCGATTACGCCCTCCTATCTCAAATCCATCGGCCTGATTGACGAGGAACCGCCGGCCGAAGCCGACCTTGGCCTTCTGATGAACACGGCGCTCGAAAAAATCGCATTCCTGCCCTTTGCCTATTCGGTTGATAGTTGGCGCTGGGGTGTTCTGCGCGGGGAAACGCCGGTTGAAGAGTATAATGACGCTTGGGTCATGACGCGGATGAAAAATCAGGGCATTCGCCCGCCCGCCACACGGCCTGCAGACGCATTTGATCCGGGTGCGAAGTATCACATTCCGGGCAACACGCCTTATCTGCGTTACTTCTTAAGCTATGTCTTGCAGTTCCAGTTCCACAAGGCCGCCTGCGAGCAGGCCGGATGGGAAGGCCCGCTGCATCGCTGTTCGATCTATGACAATAAAGAGGTCGGCGCGCGGTTTGAAGAGATGCTGACCTTGGGCGCCAGCCAGCCTTGGCCCGATGCGCTTGAAGCGTTTACCGGCACGCGGCAAATGGACGGCTCGGCAATCGCGGAATATTTTGCGCCGCTCGTGACCTATCTGAAAGACGAGAATGAAGGCCGCACCTGCGGCTGGTAGAGGCTAGAGACTCTTGGGATATGCCGGGCGTTTATGCGTCCGGCATGTCTGGTTTTGATGGTCTGACCCGAACATATGCGATCTGTTTCGGGCGGGCTTAAGATACGGTCCTCAACCAGGCTCGAATGCGCTTTCGGGCATTGGCGTAAGGCGAAGACGAGTTGAGCTGGATCATGCGGCCTTTGGTGTAGTTGCGATACCAGGGGCGACCATAAAGCTCGTCGTCCGATCTGGCAGAGATCGTCTGCACAAGGCTCATTTTTGCCGCACCCAACCGGCGCAATAAGTCGGGCCATGACAGGTCGCTAAAGTCCGCATAGAACGTCTGGGCCAAGAGGCCAAGCTCGGTCCACTTGAAGCCTGTTTCCGGAAAATCAACCGGCGCACCGCGATCATCCTGTTCAAGCCATTTGAGCACAAGTTCATTCCATCCCACCAAATAGGCGACGAGATTTGCGGGGCTCATTTTCGTGCCCTTTGCATGCCCCTCCATCGAGCCCTCGCGCACTTTGCTGTGCGGGACACGTTCCAAATCGGCCATGAGCTTGTCGAAGCTGCGGTCGATGGCGTCAAGCAATTCGGATTTCGACGCTGGAATGGCCACTTGGAGCCTCCATACTGGATCAAAGCGTTCAAATCGAACGAGGCACCCCCCTAACCGAGTGGGTTTTGCGCCGTATGCAGGGCCTTGCGCAAACGTCGGCGTTTGATGACTTGTCCCAGAAGGATACCAAAAATCGACAATACAATCAGGCCGGTGATAAGCGCTGTCATGAACATGGCTTCGCGTAAATCCGTGACGGATTGTTCGAGAATATAGGTCCGTGCCGGGACGTTGATGCCGGCCTCTTCGTAAACCTCTCTAACGAGGACCGGCAGTGCGGCGCGCTTGCCAGTGGGCGGTCCCGCAAACGTCGCGCCAGCGGCCACCAGCATGCCGATTACGAGGGTCCACCCCACAAAAGGAATAGATTTTGAAAGCCGCGCGATCTCGGCACGCTCGGCTGTCTGCCCGGTTGGATCAGAGCCGTTAGGATCAACCTCTATCTCTGCGGCCGGGAGCACCCACTCAGGCACCACTCGCGCAAGGACAATGAGATTGGGCACGAGCCAAAGGAGGATTGCCGTAAGGACTGGCTCATAAGCGCCGAATATACGGTTCTCAAGGCTGATAAAGAAGGCATGAAGCCCCGACTGGTTCAAAACGCAATAGCCGATATAGGCTGTCCACGCCAAAGCAATCGCAATCGCCCCAGTCTTCCGCATTGACATATAGTCCCCCAATTCAACCCACTTGCGCGGGGGTAAGCCAAACGTGTTAACTTTCAGTGTTGTCGCTCACCGATCCGCGTGTTTGACCTTACTGCGCCAGTCAATCGGGCACCAGCACACTCACCCATCAGGGGTAGAATTTATGCGTACCAGCTCGGCGTCGAACATCTCTGCGGCCATGATCACGGTCTCTATGGAGCGCAGAAAAAAGTCTTGCGGGACCGTCTCGAAAACATCGGTTGGCTGGTGATAGTCTTGATGGTCTTCGACCCCGAAATAGACGAACGGGATGCCCGCTTGATGAAACGGTCCGTGGTCTGATTGCAAAGTCCAGTCATCTGAACCAAGCGCGGGGTCGTCATGGCCGAGCTTGAGCGCGACCGGCGCGTCGGCTGCAATGGCCTTGAGCAAAGGCGCAAGATCGGGGCGATGGAAGGCACCGGCGGCGTAAAGTTCGTTCTTGTCATTCCTGGAGAGCATATCGAAATTCACATTCAGCGCGATGTCGCCGCCCGCCCCCAGCCCGTCACGTACCAGTGCATGCGCGCCTTGCAGACCCATCTCTTCGGCATCGAGCAAAGCGATCACCACATCATGCTCTGGTGGATTGGCGCGGAAATGGTCAGCAACCGCGAACGCCCCGGCGACACCGGACGCATTATCGTCAGCGCCGTTGAAAATCTGACCCTCATGCGTGCCGACATGGTCATAATGGGCGGTGACAACCATGAAGGGGCCATCGGTCTTGCCTTCGATGCGCGCGAGCAGATTGATCCCCGTCAGCGTGTCGCCCTCGCGTGTCTCGAAAGTGAACTCATGGTTACGCGCCTCCAAGCCTCTGGCCGCGAAACGGTTGCGCAGAAAGGCGCGGGCTTTGGCATTGCCCTCAGTGCCGGTCTGGCGACCACCCATCTCGTCCGCCGAAAGCGCTTCGAGAATCTGGAGCGGAGTGCATGGCACCGTCTGCGTGCAGGCGCTCTGGTCTGTTTGCAGTGTCGCTTGCGGCGCGGCAGCCGATTGCGCCGGAGGCTCTGTACTGGTCTGGCCACAGGCCGCGCTTAAAAGGGTAAAACTAGCAAACAGGCTGGTCCGGATTGAGGTCATGGTCTGGCTTTCACATCTGTCGGGACTGGTTATGCCTCGCCCTTGGCCAGTTTGCAAAGTCTTGACGCACCCGCCAGTCTGCCCCATCTCCTCGGTTCCAGATCCCCGCACAGGAGCAAATCTATGGCCATGACCCGCGAGACCCTGACGGGGCTTTTGACCGACGCTTTCCCGGACGCCGAGATCACGCTCACCGCGCTGGTCGAGGACAATAATCACTGGCAGGCAGAGATCATCAGCCCGCAATTTGCCGGCAAATCCCGCGTGGCCCAGCACCAGATGGTCTATAAGGCGCTCAAGGGCAAAGTCGGCAATGAGGGCGATGAATTGCACGCATTAGCGCTCAAAACCGGCGCGCCTTAAACGGCCATCCACCCGCGACAGCGCATATTTTCTAAGGCCAAACCTGCACACACCCCCTTTCTATCGGTGGCAAATCCACTTATTCCACGGAAGATGAAACGACCAAGGGGAAGATTATGAGCGCGATGATTGCAGAAGTATTTTCGGTGTCAGGCTTTTTCACATTGCTGATGCTGCTTTTATTGCAGGCCGTGCTCGGCTTTGACAATCTTCTCTACATTTCGATTGAGTCCAAACGCGTCGGGGAAGTGGATGCCCCGCGCGTGCGGCGCTGGGGCATTGGGCTTGCCATGCTGTTCCGCGTTGTGCTGCTGGTCTTGATTGTCAATCTGTTCGGTCTGTTGGCCAATCCACTGTTTGCGATACCGACCAATGGTTTTTTCGAAGGCGAGTTCACCTTGCAGGCTATGGTCACGCTGGCCGGTGGCGCGTTCATTATCTACACGGCCATCAAAGAGATCAGCCATCTTCTGACCGTCAAACATATCGAGCACTCCGAGGGCGGCAAAACCAAATCCGTCTCCCAGGCAATCATGATGATTGTGGCAATGAACCTTGTTTTCTCGTTTGATTCCATCCTGTCGGCGATGGCGATTGCCAACACCAAAGATCCGGCCTCCGGCGTGGTTGAATATCAGGTCTGGATCATGGCGATTGCGATCATTGCGTCGGGCATTCTGATGATGCTGATGGCCGACTATGTCGCCGAGTTCCTGAAAAAGAACCGGATGTATGAAGTGCTTGGCCTGTTCATTCTGTTCCTCGTTGGCGTGCTTCTGGTCACCGAGGGCGCGCATCTGGCGCATATGAAGATTTTCACCTTCCCGATTGATGCGATGAGCAAGCCGACCTTCTACCTCGTCATCGGCGTTCTGGTGATCACAGACATCATCTCGACCAATTACCAGAAACGGCTCTGGGCGCAGAAAGAAGCGGAAATCCTGGGCGAAAATCCCGAAGCCGCCGCAGTCGCTGCCGTCGATGAGCATATGGCCAAGCACTAAGGGCGCACGCATCAGGGCCCATTAGAAGGGATTAAGGCTTGGCCGGTAGACCTTTCAGAGCGGGCGTGCATCTGTTGATCCGGATCGCCATACGTTCGCCTTTGCGGCCAATTTCGCCTTCGGCAATGACCGGCCCGTCGCGTCCACCCGAGAGCAATTCAACGGGCTGATCCTTCGGCAGACCAAGCCGCAGAACAGAACCGGGCACAAGCCCTGACAGCTTCGAAATGGGAACACTGATCCGGGCAATACGCGCGGTGACCGTGGCCGAGATGGCCGGGGCTGCAAGCTGTGGGTCGGCGGTCTGTTTCTGGTCCTGAATGCGGGCAAAGATCATCCGGCCGGCAACAGGTCCAAGCTGGCAAGAGAGGTCAGCCAGCATCGCTTTGCCCGGCGCGAGCATGGCAAAGGCGGCGCTACGATCGGTTTCAACGCAAACAATCTGGAAACTCGGGTCGATCGCGGCGGCAAGCGGTGCGAGCATGTGTTCGAGAATACGCCCGTCCAGCGCGCTCAAAGGACGGCCCGTCTCGGCAACAGGGTCCCCGCCGCACGCGACAGAGACCAAGGCGGATACCAAGCCGGCATCAAGCGTCAGTCCGGCATTTTGCAAGCCGACACGGTCCTTGAACAAGACCAAAACAGCGGGTTGGCTATGCGAGGACACAATTTGGGACATGGGAGAATGCGATGCGGCTCTCAGAGCCAGAACGGCATCTACACCGCAATGTTTCCGAAGAGCCAACGTCATCTCGGCCGCGAGCGTCTGTGCGTCTCCTGTCAGCAGATCGCCCTCGCCGCCCACTTCGAAGTCACAGATCTGACGCGGGCCAACCGCTTGGGGTGCATCGAAGGCATCTTCGGGAATATCCGGCCGCAAGAGCGCCGCAATCTCGGCAGCGCTGAGCACACCGCGTGCTGTGGGCACACGGAAATTCTCACCCTCTTCGGGCGTGTCATTGTCCACATCAAACGGCTCTGGCGGAGGGACCTGTCGCTTGGGTTCCATTCTGTGCTCTCACTGCTGTACAGATAGATAGTCGGCCCAACCAGTTAACACATCCTTAGGGATTGCCCCTCTGCGCAGTAATAATGAACAGAATATGCGATTTCATTAGGCATAAATCGCCGCTGTCAATGTCTGCGAAAGGCTTCGGTAAGCTTGCATTATTCTCATTATGGCAAAGTATCTTCATCGCACTGACGAAGATACGTCAGGAGTTGGATGATGGAACGGCGGCCTTTACGGGTCGCCGTTTTGATTCAGGGTTTGAAAACTGGGCGCGCCCGCAACTAATCGTCCCGCACGGTCCGCTCTTTGCGCTCGTGGCGTTCCTGTGCCTCAAGGCTCAGTGTTGCCGTGGGGCGCGCTTGCAGACGCCGCAAGGAAATCGGCTCACCCGTCTCATCGCAATAGCCATAAGTGCCCTCGTCAATACGCCGAAGGGCAGCATCAATCTTTGCAATCAGTTTGCGTTGCCGGTCACGCGTGCGCAACTCCAAGGCTTTCGCACTCTCTGCGGAGGCGCGATCTACGACATCCGGCAGGGAGGAACTCTCCTGCTGTAATTGCTGGATCGTCGATTTTGACCCTTCCAGAATTTCTTTTTTCCAGTCGCTGAGCTTCTGGCGAAAAAAGTCTAGCTGGCGGTCGTTCATGAACTCTTCGTCCGTAGACGGGGCATAGGGATCTCTGGCCTTGACCATTTTGGGGCACCTCCGAATTTGGCATGGTCTATAGCTTGCATTGCGATCATCGACAATCGCTAGAAAAGCGTTGAACTGCAATTTCACAAGACATCGAAATGGGAGATCCGAAACGCAAAAACACATTTTCTGAATTAATCAAGTCCCGCATGACACATTTTTCATGTCAATCGCTGTAACAATCGCTTGATCTTTGGAGCTTAACATTGTGTTAATTGTGCATCAGGGAACCTTAAAAATTAGCGTGGATTAGATTATGGTCGATACCCGGAAACCATCCGGAAAGTCTGCTGGTTGGATGCCAGCTTTTGTGTTCAATAGCTTGCTATTACTCATCCCACTTCTTGCCGTTAAGGCACTGTCGGCCACGATGCCCGACGAGACATATCTGGAAGACCGATCAGCCCCCGTGCTCGCAGAAGCCAGACGCAGCATGGACGAGACGTTCTCCGGTATTTCTAATAATAACAATACACAGCGCGAACATTGGGCCAGCCTGATCAATGAACAGCTTGAGGCGCGAAACATGTCCGCAGCACGCGGGTTTCTACTTGCCGCGCCGCAAATGCTGTCCAGTGATGACGCCCGCGCCATCCACGCAGCCGCACAGGCAGATCCCTCCGGCAATGAAGACGAACGCCTATTGCGCGCATCGCTCTTGTTTCTGCCCAGCTATGTTCGCGCCGGATACGAAACGTCGGCACGCCCTCGCGGTCACGATCTGATCGAAACCCCCGACGTGATTCCCGCCCGCGTCGAAACGGTCGATGGCAGTCTTTATGTGGACGAAGAGAGCGCCACTCAGATTCGCGCGACGACGCTGACCTATCGCCCGACATTCTCCGTACTGGGACGGGTTGAGGATCTTGTCCAGAACAGCCGCTCCTGGCTACGCGGCGAACGGCATAATGATTTTGCAGTCAAGCTGACAGGACTGGCAATGGCTTCGCCGCCCTCAAGCACCGGCCTGTCAAACAATCGTCTGCAAATGGCCGCGTCGGTTCTGAAAACGGCATGGAAGTCTAATAGGCTCCATCCTGACTATGCCGCCGAACTCACCGAAGCCCTAAACAGTGCATTGCCCGAAAGCGTCTTGCAGGCCAATCTCGAACTGGCAATGGCCGATGTTGCGCCGCTAAACGTTCGAGCCGTGCGGGTTCAGGATGCTTTTGCCCAGAGCATTGATCCTTTCGCGGCAGCGCGGCTGGGCAATGATCTTGAGGAACTTGCCGTCATTGCCGAAGCCACGAGTGTTCTTGGTGCGGTTAGCCTGCTCGAACACGCCGACAGTCTTTCTGAATTGCGCCGCGCACGCATCATTGCCGAGGCCGGCGGCGACCGCGCTGTGGCATTGGTTGCGCATTTGGGATCGGAAGGCCTGCAAATGGATGTGCAAACCGTGCGGTGGAGCCAGTCTGTGATCTTGCAAGTCATGGCCTTGGCAGGCGCGATTATCGCTTTGCTTCTGTCTGTTTTGGTAAGCCTGCAGCATGCGATGCGAGAAAGCCGCGCCAAGCGGGCCGAGAAAAAAGCGCGCAAGCAAGCGGCTCTGGCGGCAGCATAGAAAAGTCTAAAAGGGTTTTTTTGGCAAATATCAGCCGAGATTAAACGCGCCCTTGATGCCGTCGATCAGTAATTGGATCGACAGCGCGGCGAGGATCACGCCGAGAATACGCGTCAGTGCGCCAACAAAACTGTCCCCGAGCGCACGGACAATCGGGCCAGCGGCGAGGAATATGATCAGACAGACGAAGAGGTTTGCCCCTAGCGCAGCCAGCACAACGGCGCTTTCCATCACGCTTTGAGAATTGGACATATACAGCATCGCCGTCGCAATCGTCCCCGGGCCCGCAATCATCGGAATGCCGATCGGAAACACGGCGACATCTTCGGCCGGTTGATCCGACGCCAGAACATCTTCGGCGCGGCTCTCACGGCGCTCGGTACGTTTCTCAAACACCATATCAAGCGCAATAATGAACAGGAGAATGCCGCCCGCCGCTCGAAACGCGTGAATGGTGATGTGCATACTGTCAAGCAGCCACGCCCCGCCAAACGCAAAGCCGTAAATGATGATCGTGGCGACGAACACGGATTTGAACGCCATGCGTCTGCGATAGGCATTGTCGCCACCAATCGTCAGCGACGCAAAGATCGGCGCAACACCAATCGCGTCAATCAGAACGAAAAACGTGACAAAACTTGCCGTGAAAAGAGAGATGAGTGCCGGATCCATCGCCCCGCCCTAATCGAGTGGACGGACCAAGTCCAGTAGCAAAGCGATCTCGTCATCAATCTCGAGCCTGCGCTCTGGCAATTGCACATTCTCACAGGCCGGATCGCGCGACAGAGCCAGCAAAAGCCGGTGGCCCATCAGCCGTTGCAACAGACCCGCCTGCCCCAGATGCCCGTTCGCGCGCGCCAGATTGCCATGCCCGACATCGACTGTAAGCCCGGGGCGCGGTCCACCAAGTTCAAGCTGGGCAATGCCGGTCTTCAGATCAACTGGCTCGACAAGTTCCGGCGTGACAAGGCGCAGCGCGGACATCAACTTGCCTCCAGCTTCAATGCGTCATTGTTCCGGACAAATTTTCGGCACTTGGTCAGCCCCTTATAGAGATTGCCCGCCGCGATCAGCTCAGACATCTCCGCCAGAAGTTCCCGATCTGAGGGCATTTGCGTGACCGCGAGCAAGTCTGCCATAGCCCGCATCGCGCGGTCATATGAGGGGCCTTCCTTTTCGCCCGACAGATACATTTGCATGATCGCAAAATAGCACCGCCGCGCTGGCGTGGTCGCCTCTTCTGGCTGCATGATGTCTTTTTCGCGCAAAATACGTGCCTGATTCTCGAGCAAGAGCACGCCGCGACGGTCACCATTTCGCACCACGGCACCATTCAAGATGAAGGTTTCACCAGGCTTTAGAGACAATTTCAAAGGCATCGATCTGCTCCGACGGGCGTTGCGATAAGATAAAGTATTTCAGGGAATTTAGCGCAAATCGGTTAACGGTTACTTTCATTTCCGAACGTCTTTGTTTTGCACGATTGCGATAAAGACTTCACAAGTCTCGCAAAAAACCGGACAATAGATGCCATGCCTCATACAGATAATACCGCCCCCCGTGTTCACGCTTACGGTCCCTGCTCGCCGCAGGAAGTGGCCGCAGCGCTCGAAGAAGCCGAAGACATCGCCAAAAAGCGTGGCCAGAAACTGACCCGTATCCGGCGCAAGGTTTTACAACTTTTACTTGAGTCAAACGAGCCGGCCAAAGCTTATGACCTGCTGAACAATCTCGATGGCGAAGGCGCGGCCAAACCACCGACAATTTATCGCGCGCTCGACTTTTTGCAGGAGACCGGGCTCGCCCACAAGATTGAAAGTCTCAATGCCTATGTCGCGTGCGGGCATGCCAGCCACACCCATTCTGCCGTCTTCCTGATCTGCGATTCTTGCGGAAATGCTGAAGAATTACATGCAGTTACAACGAAAACCGCAATTGATGCTGAAACACTGGCCGCAGGCTTTCAGACCAAGCGGGCGATGATCGAAGCGCACGGGCTGTGCCGCAATTGCACCTGAGGCCAGCCGCGCCGCAAATCTGATCAGTTCGAGCATGGGGAGCACACATTTGGAAACGCTTTGGCAGGGGTCTGCAAACACTTGGGATTGCGACGAGATGGGGCATATGAATGTCCGCGTCTATGTCGAGAAAATGATGGAGGGGCTTGGGAGTTTTTCGCACCTGATCGAGATGCCGCATGCGTTTGCGGCCAATGCGCCCTCAACACTCCTGCCGACTGATCAGCATATCCGCTTCATGCGCGAGGTGCGGCCCGGGCGTCCGCTCAAAATGGGTGGCGGCGTGCTGGAGATTGGCAGCTCTTATATGGTGCTCTATCAGGAAATCCGTCATGGCGACGGCACACCGGCGGCGGTTTTCCGGACCAGATTAGAGCACATCTCTGCAAAAACCGGCCTGTCCTTTCCGTGGAGCGCGCGCACCCGTGCAGCTTTAGAAAGCTTCCGGATCGAGCCGCCCGCTGAGACCTTACCGCGCTCGATTGATCCGGATGCGCCGGTATTGGCCGACGAAGACACGACGCTCAAGGCAGCCCACAAAGCCAAAGCGGCACGGATCGGGATGGGCCATGTCGGCGCGCATCATTGCGATCTGTTCGGGCGGATGCGGCCGGAATGGTTCATGGGGCGCATCTCTGACAGCGTGCCGAACCTTTTATCTGACTGGCGGCAAAGCGTGGCCCAGGAGGCGGGCGGCAAAAGTGTCGGCGCGGCGGTGCTCGAATATCGGCTGGTCTATCGGCGCTGGCCGAAAGCGGGCGACCGGTTCGAGGCGTATTCGGCGCTGGCGCGGGCGGATGGCAAGACGCATTCACTGGTCCACTGGCTGATGGACCCTGCGACGGGACAGGCGTGGCTGACGAGTGAGGCGGTGGCCGTTACGCTTGATCTGGAGGCGCGCAAAATTGTACCAAGTGCACCAGAACACATTGCTTTGCTTGAAAAAATAGCACCGCGCGGTCTTGCGATTTAGGGAACTTGTCAGCTTTGAGTAACAATGCCCGGCGTCTTTTTCAACGTGCGCTGAACGGGGCCATCATCACCAAGATCAAAGCCTTCGATGAGCCGGGCGATAAAGCCGGACAGATCGTCGCGTAGGGCATAAGGCGCTTCCATCGGCAGGAAATGGGAGGTGCCGCGCACGGTTTTGATGATGGTTTGCGGATAGCGTTTGAGGATCAGTTGATTGACCGCTTTGTGCATCACGGAGCCACGCTCGGCTTTCAGAATGGTCAGCGGGATCGAGGCTTTGCGCACACGTCTGAGCGCTGCCCATGGCCGGTTGCGCTGGGCTGCGAACGTCGCCGCTTCAATGGCGGGCGGACAGGCCAGACGCCATTTTTCCGCGCGTTCATCGGACTTAGACGCTGCGGTCCCGGTGTCTTCGCGCAGACCATCAAGCAGATAATCGTCGAGGAACGGCTCGCGCCAGCTCGAAAATGCACCGCGTCCGGTATAGGAAGCGCGCGCCTCGGCGACATTGGCATATTCCGACCGGCGACGACGGGCCGCACGCGCAATCGCAATACGCCCCGACAGGATACGGCTAAACGGCATCAGGAAATTGAACCGATAGACCCGCGGCAACAAGATCACCGGATCGGCCAGAACGAGGCCTTTAACGAGATCGGGCCGTTTGCCCGCCACCATCAGCGCAACGCAGCCGCCCATGGAATGTCCGCTCAGGACAACGCCTTTGGGCGCGTTCGCCTCGATCCATTTGATGACATCATCGCGGTGAATGCGCCACGAGCCATAGTTCGGCTTGATCGCCAGCGTGGTCTTACCATGCCCGCGCATGTCGAGCCCTGCCACCCTCGCCCGCAAACCAAGCGGGGCGAGAATGGACTGATAGGTCATGGCGTTAAAGCCGGTCGCATGCAGGAACACGGCGGAGATGTCGCGGATCGGATCACCAAATTCGAGCCCCGCAATCTCCCCGCCCTTGAGACTATGCTTAAATCTTCGAAGCACTAATTGCTCCCGAAGACTTTTTTCAGAAGGTCTGTCGTCCGCGCGACCGGGTTTTCGCGAATTTCGCGCTCCTGCTCGGCGACATAAAGGAACACGCCATCCATACCGAAATTGACCGCATGATCGGTCATATCACCACGCAGATCACCGGCCACCGCAGAGAGGCCATATTTCGAGGCAACTGAATCGAGGCTTTGCACCGCGCCGGTTCGGGCAAGGGCGGTTTCGATATGGGGTTTGAACGCGGCGCGTAAACTGTCTTCGGTCCGGCCGCGCAGGAAGGTCGTGGCCGCCGTGTCCCCGCCTTGCAGAATGCCGACTGCGTCTTCGAGCGTCATGGATTTGACCGCCGAGACAACAAGGTCGCGCGCTTCGGGCATGGCCGCTTCGGCGGCGCGGTTCATCTGGAGCTGGAGATTGTCGAGCGGCGCGGACAGGCCAACTTTGCCAAGTCCGTCCTGCAAATCGGCGAGCCGTCCGGGCAGCGGGATTTTGATCAGGCTGTCGCCAAAGAAGCCATCGGTTGCGCCAAGTTGGGAGGCGACATTGTTTGCGCCAATTTCGAGCGCCTGCCGCAACCCTGCATCAATTTCAAGATTGCTGAGCCCGCCTTTTGCACTCGCGACCGAGCCGACCCCGCCCAGAATACCGCCAAGCCCGCCCGCTGGCACCGCTTCGCATCCCGCTAAAGTCAACGCCGCAAGGGCTGTCATCATCATCCGCATCACATCTCTCCTTCTTTTCAGGAGAGTAGACCGCATTTGATCGCGAACGCCAAGCGAAAGCGCAATCCCTTATCGTTTGACAACAAGGGTCTTTTGCCAACAAGGGCTAATTCATCAGGCTGAGCCATTCGCGCGCGGCTTTTTGCGCTTCGGCAATTTCCTGTGAACTCATCGCATCGGAGAGATCCTTGCGATAGATTTTGGCGTCTTCATTGCCGCGCAAGGCTGCAAGGTTGAACCATTTATGTGCGGCGACATAATCTTCAGCCACACCGAGCCCTGTCGAATAGACAAGCCCCATCTGGCAGAGATCTTCTGCGCTCGCATCCTGGGTCAATCCGGTACAGGGAAGCTCCAGTGAACTATCTGAATAAGCCATAATATTTCCTCTTCTAACACCCGCCAACCCGTTGGATCTTTTGATCTCTATAGGCTGAACCATCATTCAATTTTCTTCGCCTCGGCGACGGGATCAGAATCGCTCGAAACATTTTCCTTATGGTTAATATCGGACGCGCCAAACCGCCGGTGTGTTAACCAAAACGGCCGGTCTGATTAACCCCGGGCGCGCGGTCCGGCGCGGGGAATGACGGGTTTCCATTGGCGGGTGGGTGCTATAGTGGAGGCGTATCTGTCGCCCGAGGACATAGCCATGAGCCCTTATTTTACACCGATTTCCATGCAGACCTATCGCGCCGCACCGGACACTTTTGCCAAGGCGCTTGGGCAGTCTTTTCGCGAGACCGGCTTTGCGGTGATCACCGATCATGGCTTGGACCAAGACCTGATCGACCGGACGGTGGCGGACACGAAAGCCTTCTTCGCCCTGCCGGAGACGGTCAAGGCGGGCTATCAAGATCCCCGCCATAGCGGCCAACGCGGCTACACGCCGTTCGGGACAGAAAACGCCAAAGGGCGCGCGCAGGCGGATCTCAAAGAGTTCTGGCACACAGGACGCGCAGGCACGGCCGGAACACCGCTCGCCGAGATCATGCCGCAAACGCCGAGCGTGGCCGAGATTGACGGCTTTGATGCAAGCACAAAGGGTCTGTTTGAGGCGCTCGATGGGATCGGACGCGACGTGCTTGAAGCAATCGCACGCGACATCGACCTGCCGGTGGACTGGTTTGGCCCCCGCGTCGCGGAGGGAAACTCGATTTTGCGGCTGCTGCATTATCCGGCGCAAACCACACCGCCGCCAGAAGGATCGGTGCGCGCGGCGGCCCATGAGGACATCAATGTGATTACGCTCTTGCTGGGCGCGGAAGAAGCAGGGCTTGAAGTGCTGCACCGCTCTGGCGAATGGCTCGCCGTCAATCCGCCTGCGGGCGCTCTGGTGGTCAATATCGGGGATATGTTGTCGCGCTTGACCCAAGGCCTCCTGCCCTCGACGACGCATCGTGTGGTCAATCCGGTTGCCGCGCGCAGCGGACATGCGCGCTATTCGACGCCATTTTTCCTGCATTTTGCGCCGGATGTGCTGATTGATCCGCTGGAAAGCTGCGACCGGGCAGACACGCCGCGTCCGGAGGCGATCACCGCACATGATTTTCTGATGCAGCGATTGCAGGAGATCGGGCTGATCAAGGCTTGAGCGAGGCCAGATGGCTAATCATCATCAAGCTTTGGCCGTCCACGCGCGCCCTTGATCTGGCTGCGCTGTTTCTTGGCGGCAATGCGCCGTTCGATGGCGCCGCGTCCGGGCTTGGTCGGCACGCGGCGTTTTTTGACGATAAGCGCCGCACGTACCATGTCCGCAAGCCGTTTGCGCGCGTCCTGCCGGTTAAGCCCCTGCGAGCGATGTCGGCTGGCATTGACGAGCAAGTCGCCATCCGCCGTGATGCGCGGCTTCCAATGGCGCAAAATACGGGCCTTGGCGTCCGCAGGCAGGCTGGAGCGGCTGACATTCCAGCGCAACAGGACGGCGGTCGAGACCTTGTTGACATTCTGTCCGCCAGGCCCTGAAGCGCGTATAAAGCTCTCCTCAAGCTCCCAGGCCGGAATGACAATGTTCGGGGTCACGCGCAGCGAGTTGTCGAACTCGTGATCACTCATTGATCGCCCCATTCAGTTACAATTCACTAGGCCGCACTACATTGGTGTCACGGGCTTAGAACAGCCTTTGGGCATCGACAAGGGACATTCCCTATGGTCAGATTGCCATACAACAGAAAGGAGACGGCCATGAGCATTCTCGGAAGACTTTCAAAGTTAGGCGCAGCGGCGGTGCTTGCAGCATCAGTTCTCGCCGTGCCGGCACTCGCCCAGCATAACGGGCATCACGGCCAATCATCCTCGAGCTTCAGCCATCAGAAGGCAAAGTTTCAAGGTCAGCATCACGGCAACTTCCGTGGGCACAATCGCGGTAATTTCCGTGGCAACCGTCGCGGGAACTTTCGTGGGCATCATCGTGGCAACTTCCGTGGCAACCATCGCGGCAACTTCCGCGGCAACCATCGTGGCAATTTCCGTGGGCACAATCGCGGCAACTTCCGTGGGAACCGTCATGGCAATTTCCGTGGCAATCGCGGGTTTCACCGGAACCAGTTCGGCCATAATGGCTTTCGCGGGAACCGCTTCAATCATAGTGGTTTCAACAATCGCAACTTCCACAATAGAGGTTTTAACAATCGCGGCTATCGCGGCAACCACAATCGCAGAGCGTTCAGCCAGTCGGTCTATTCGGTGGGCAATGTCTATGGCGTCACGAACAATACGATCTTTATCAGCGACTTCGGGGCTCATGGGCTGTACTCACCGCCACGCGGGCATCACTGGGTCTGTGACAAAGGCTCCAAAGACGCGGTTCTGGTCGCCGTTGCGACGGGCGCAATTATCGCGGTCGCAGCGGACGCCCTGCTCCAGCCCTATTAAGGGACCGGACGGACGATAAAATCCAAGGAAGGGCGCGGGGCTAGGTCGCGCCCTTTTTTGTGGCCAGAAAGGTCTCTCAGCCAAGGTCATGTAAGACGCGCAAAAAAACCACTTCCCAAGTCCAGAATCTTCGCTAGGGTTGTCTCGCGCCGTTCGAACAGGACAGCGCATTTTTTCAACAACCGAAAGGAGGTGATCCAATGTCAAGTGAGAAACCAGATAGGGCTATGGGGTCCGTATTCCGAGGTCGTCACGTGGAGCAGCCTTCACTGTTGACCTAGAGATACA
>CALLCD010000184.1 GCA_938049795.1 uncultured Hyphomonadaceae bacterium
CCGGCTTGCCCAGATACCCAAGATCAATCTCGACAATCGGCAACACTTCGGCCTCTTGCGTCCGTTGCTCCAATTTATACGTCGCATAAGACGTAATGATCCCCACAAAAGAAATAATCAGCGCCAGCACCGCCGTCAGCAGCCCAATATCAATCCGCTTGAGCAGCGATTTATGTGGCTGCCTGGTAACATCAACGGCCGCCGGTAATGGATTCTCATCTGTCATTCTAGTGTCCCCGCTCTCTACGCGCGAAAACTAGAACAGTTCGGACCTGCGTGCAAAGTTTGAATTTGGGGGGCGCGGAGGTTACACCCCGAACCCGATCAAATTGTTCAGGTCAGGATAGAGATCCTTCCAGTCGGGATTCGCCTCTTCAACCAGCCGGATCTTCCAGCCACGCTTCCATTTCTTGATCTGGTATTCTTTCGTCTTCGCCGCATCGCGCGTCTCATAGGTTTCGAACCAGACAAGTCGTTTGACGTTATGTTCCCGCGTAAAAGCCGCCCCGCGCCCTTCCTTATGCGCCAATATACGGACACGCAAATCATCCGTATGCCCAGCATAAAACGTCCCGTTTTTCTGGCTGGCAAGTAAGTATGTGTAGAATGCCATGTTGCGACCCCCTTCGAACGATACCGCTACATTACCGCGACCATACTGGCCTTACTCATGAGGGAATTTACCCCCAATCCCGACAATATCTACCCCCTTTCCCGACGATACCTGCGCAGGCAGGTATCCACGGATCAAACTCGCCACCGGACAACACACAAGGTTCAGCCCCATGGGCCCCTGCCTGCGCAGGGGTCTGCGGGGCGGGGGGTGATTCGCTTTGCTGAAACAGAGGAAGGTCTTAGCACTCCCGCATATAGAGTGCCAAACCCCCCAAGACACAACATATAGTATGTTACTTGAAAAGAGCCGCTAGGCCTTGACGAGAAGCTGACCTTCGGGAATCCTTAGTTACTTTCTCAAAAAGAAAGTGCCCGCCATCTCGCGCTAACGGGATGACGGGCTGTTTTTCAAACCACATGGGCTTGGTGTGATCACAGTTCTATCCTCCACATTGGAGGAGTCACGTCAAGTCCTTGCCTTCATATTTGGGCCTAGAAAGGACCTTAATACAATGACAGACCTGCAAGTGAAATGGATTGTGCCTGACGGAATCGACACAGATCGGCGTATTGATGCAATTGGCGGCGACACCTTCTGCGACCGTATTGATCAAGCAATTCGAAATATCGAACTTGGTATCAGTCGGTACTGGGTATCGGTCAACAACCAATCGGTTTCGGTAATCGTTGCAATACGCAACAACGGACGAAAATACCTAAAAACGGAAGCTGACGGGTATGAACCCAACAACTTGCTGAGCTTGCCTCATCGGCGTTGGGCAGCTTAGAATTCATTGAACTCCGGCAGGCACTATCTGTCGGAGTTCCTCACCCCTCCGTCTTCAGATAAATCTCCCCGCCCCGCTCGACAAATTTCTCGCTCATATCCTTCATACCGGCTTCCGCCTCAGCCGCCCGGCGTTCGAGATCCGCGCGTTCATTGTCTGACAGGCCATCGGCATAGTCCCGAACATCCTGCGTGATCTTCATCGAACAGAATTTCGGCCCGCACATGGAGCAGAAATGCGCCGTCTTGTGCGCCTCTTTTGGCAAGGTCTGGTCGTGGAAATCGCGCGCCGTTTCAGGGTCCAGCGCAAGGTTGAACTGGTCCTCCCAGCGGAAATCAAACCGCGCACGGCTGACCGCATCATCGCGGATTTGCGCCGCCGGATGCCCCTTGCCAAGGTCAGCCGCATGCGCGGCCAGCTTATAGGTAATCACCCCGACTTTCACATCGTCCCTGTTCGGAAGACCCAAATGCTCCTTAGGCGTCACATAACACAGCATGGACGTGCCAAACCAGCCAATCATCGCCGCGCCAATGCCAGAGGTGATATGATCATACCCCGGCGCAATATCAGTCGTCAGTGGACCGAGCGTATAGAACGGCGCTTCGCCACAGACTTTCAGCTGCTTGTCCATATTCACCTTGATCTTGTGCATCGGCACATGACCCGGTCCCTCGATCATGACCTGACACCCCTTCGCCCACGCAATCTGCGTCAACTCGCCCAGCGTCTCGAGCTCGGCAAATTGCGCGCGGTCATTAGCGTCGGCAATTGCGCCGGGCCGCAACCCATCTCCCAGCGAGAACGACACATCATAGCGCCGCATAATATCGCAAATCTCTTCAAAATGTTCGTACAGGAAGCTTTCCTTGTGATGGGTCAGCATCCATTTCGCCATGATCGAACCACCGCGTGAAACAATGCCGCAGACCCGATCAACAGTGAGATGGATATAGGCCAACCGCACGCCCGCATGAATGGTGAAATAATCAACGCCCTGCTCGCACTGCTCGATCAGCGTGTCGCGATAGACCTCCCAAGTCAGGTCTTCAGCCACACCGTTTACTTTCTCAAGCGCCTGATAAATTGGCACCGTTCCGATGGGTACGGACGAATTACGAATGATCCATTCACGCGTATTGTGAATGTTCCGCCCCGTGGACAAATCCATCACATTGTCCGCGCCCCACCGCGTCGCCCAGACCATCTTGTCCACTTCTTCTTCAACGCTGGACGTAACCGCAGAATTACCGATATTCGCATTGATCTTGACAAGGAAGTTCCGTCCAATGATTTGCGGCTCTAACTCGGCATGATTGATGTTACACGGAATAATCGCGCGGCCACGGGCAATCTCTGACCGAACAAATTCCGGTGTGATAAATTCCGGAATCTCCGCGCCAAAACTTTCGCCATTTTCAACGCGCGCCGCAGCCCCTTCGACCGCCTGCGCACGGCCCAGATTCTCCCGCGTGGCGACATAGATCATCTCTTTGGTGATGATGCCCGCCTTGGCAAATTCGTATTGGGTCACAGGCGCATCGCCCACACCGCGCAAGGGCTTGTGCTTGACCGGAAATTCGCGCGCGAGATATTTGCCTTCCGCACCGCCATTGTCCTCGGGCCGCACATCCCTGCCCTCATATTCCTCAACCCCGCCGCGCTCGAGCACCCAGGCCCGCCGGTCCCGCGCCAGCCCCTTCTCAACATCAATCGTCACCGACGGATCCGAATACGGCCCCGACGTATCATAAACCCGCACCGCCGGCTCGTTCGCGCTCGGATGCAAATCAATCTCCCGATGCGGCACAGCAAGGTCCGGCGCCTCGGGCGGATGGGTATAGACTTTGCGACTGGCAGGCAGCGCCCCAGTGGTGACTTTCGGCGCAGCAAATTCAGATTGATCGGGGGTCTTGTTCATTACACGAACTCTTTAGCTAAGTACTGCAAAATTACTTGGTTGGCGTTTTTAGCATCCGCAATTTCGTCAGGCTCTGGACTTCTGCGGCGCGTATTTAGATGCAAATCGAAAACAATCGTAAGAGCGTCGGCTAAGGCGTTGTCAATATACAATCCCTCCTCAGCAATTTTATTGACAATATACGACTTGTTGCCACCACCCTGTACGACCGCCAAGGAACGTCGGCCCTGCATTCCGGGGCGTTCGTTTCGCTCGCGAAGCTTTATGTAGAACAGCTCATTGGCATTGGAGTAAGCATCCGCAAAATCGAAACCGCCGTCAGTCGAGGCATCGCTTTCCACGGGCTGCTCCTGCGCCGAGCTGGCCTTGTGCTGATCGAACCTGGCAGTCATTAGCTCAATGTTGTTGGTGATTGAATTTGAGGCTTCTACGGCGGCACGAGACGAAGTTTCTAGATCATTCTTAATGTCATTTGAAAGCTGGGATATGTTATCAAATGTGTCTGAATAATCTCCGAGATTATTAAGATGATTTCTCAACTCGACCAATCTTAGCAGGAATGCGGCACCCCCAGCCCACAACAAGACAATTGTTGGGACACCAAGTGCCAGAGCAACTGCCGGCCACGCAAGAGAAGCAATTACATCTGAAATTGCCGCTGGATCAATAGATGACTCAGTAAAAGCACCACTTACGAAGTACAGCCCAAATAGTACGCCAGAAGCCCAAAAAACTGAAAATATCCCACCAATTAGCGGCGCAATAATACCACCGCGTCTGCGACCGCCATAAATATTTGGCGCTTTTGCATTTTGCTTGGTCATACAGCCTCCAGTCCCTCGCGCCGGCCACACGCGGCGACCATCGCAGCGCATTCCCCGGATCAGGTTCAAAGGGTATTTCTCAGCCTGCACAAACAGACACCCCTCGGATAGCCGTAGATTAGTACACCCCCCTCGCCTTGACCAGA
>CALLCD010000185.1 GCA_938049795.1 uncultured Hyphomonadaceae bacterium
GATGGCGGCTTCGACGAGATCGCGGACGATTTGTTCGACGTCGCGGCCGACATAGCCGACCTCGGTGAATTTGGTGGCTTCGACTTTGAGGAAAGGCGCATTGGCCAGGCGGGCGAGACGGCGGGAGACTTCGGTTTTGCCGACGCCGGTGGGGCCGATCATCAGGATGTTTTTCGGCGTGATCTCGTCGCGGATGTCGGCGGGGGCCTGTTTGCGCCGCCAGCGATTGCGCAGGGCTATGGCGACGGCGCGCTTGGCGGCGGTCTGGCCTACAATGTGGCGGTCAAGTTCGGCGACGATCTCGCGCGGGGTGAGTACGGTCATAGAGGGAGGGTCCGGTGGGTTAGGCAGGTTCGGGAGGGAAAATGCGGGCGAGGGGGCCAGCTGTGGGCACAAAGCGCAGGACGATACGGCGGGCGGTCTTCCAGCCTGCGCCCAGAAGCACGATGCCGCCGCCAAGCAAGAGGAGCGGCACGGCGATGTTCCAGCCGTCGCCGCCGCCCGGGGAGGCAATGGCGGTGATCGCGACCCAGAAGCTGAGAAGGCCCGCAGCGATCAGGGCGCGGCGGTTGAGCGCGAGGGAGAGGAGGCTGAAGCCTGCGAGCGCCAGAAGGAGCGGGATGGCTTCGGGGCCGGACAGGGTGCTGAATGTGCTGCCGGAGAAGATGGCGCGCAGGCCGAGCATGATTTGCGGGGCGGCGGCGAAATGGAGCCAGAAGGCATTGTCGGAGCTGAGGGATTTGCGTTCGGGGTCTTGCGCGTCGAAGACAATTGCGGCGGCGAGTGTGCCCATGCCGATCAGGAAGCTGGCCATGCCGCTATAGATTGGGCCTGCACCCTCTTCGGAGAAGGCAAAGACGTAGAGGCCGACGGCGATGGCAACGGCCATGAGGAAGAGCGAAAACGGCAGGCGGAAGCGGGCATAGATTGCGCCGCTCGCCATCAGTGCGCCGCCAGCGGCCCAGAAGCCGAAGGATTCGACGGCGCGGCTTGCTTTGTCGAGGAAATCTGTGCCGAGGCCTTCAAGGCTGCCAAAGCCGCTGGCGACCAGGGCGGTCAGCATCATGGCAAAGCCGGTGAACAGTAAGGACAAGGTCATGCTGGGTAGGAGCAAGCGGCGGCGACCGGCGAAATATTCGAGCAGGAGCCAGAGCGCGACAAGGACAGGAAGCAGGACGGCCACTGCGCTGCCCGTGCCGCCGAGCAGGAGCGCTGAACCAATGGTCAGGCCGATGGACAGAAGGACGAGGCCGATGGAGATGAAAATGTCATTGAAATTGGCGAGGAAGCGTAGGCTTTCATTGTCCGAACTTGCGCCGGGATCGCCTTCCGCGCGCAGGAACGCGTCAAGCTCGGCGGCTTTGGCGTCGTCCAGAATGCCAGCTTGGCGTGCGGCTTCGATTTTCTTGCGGTCCATCTCCCCTGCCCCTCCTAAAGATCGAGTGTTTCGATTGTGAATGATGTGTTGGTGTAGACGCAGATATTGGCGGCAATTTCCATCGCTTTGCGCCCGACCTGTTCGGCGTCGTCTTCATATTGGTGGATGCCGAGGGCGGCGGCGTGGGCAAAATTTCCGCCAGAGCCAATGGCGACGACATCATGTTCGGGCTCCAAGACATCTCCCATGCCGGTGATGACGAGGGTGGTTTCCTTGTCGGCGACGATCAGGAGGGCTTCGAGTTTTTGCAGGTATTTTTCGGTGCGCCAGTCTTTGGCAAGTTCGACGGCGGCGCGCTGAAGCTGGCCGGGGAAGCGTTCAAGCTTTTCCTCGAGACGTTCGAACAGGGTGAAGGCGTCAGCGGTTGCGCCCGCAAAACCTGCAATGATGTCACCGCCTGCAAGACGGCGGACTTTGCGGGCATTGCCCTTCATCACGGTTTGGCCCATCGAGACCTGACCGTCGCCAATGACGACGAGTTTATCGGGTTTGCGCACGGCGAGGATGGTGGTGCCATACCAGAGCGCGGTGCCATGTTCGGAATGCGTTTTCATCGAAAATATGTGGGTGATCAGGGCGGCAAAGGCAAGAGGGCAATGCCAAATCAGGCCGGATGGTTGAGTTCGGGGGGATATCGCTTATGTGTAATGTGTATGCCTGATGCGCTATGGTGTTAGGGCTGGATGGGCTGAAAGGAACACAAGATGAGATATACGGGATATGCGACCCCGCTTTTGGCCGCGACGATGTTTGCGCTTTTGGGCGCTTGCCAGAGCGAAATATCGGGCGAAAGTGCGCCGGTGGATGGGCAGGCCGCTGTGGACGCGCCCGCACCGACGCCCGAACCGCTCGATCCGCGCGCGGGCATTGCCAATGCCTTGGCCGAGGCGGCCAGTACGAGCGGCCCGGGTGCGCCGGCCATGTGGCGTGTGGCGGACGAAGACACGACGCTTTATCTGTTTGGCACGGTGCATTTGCTCAAGCCGGAAACCGAATGGCGGACGGCAGAGTTTGACGCCGCTTTTGCCGAAGCTGATACGCTGGTGACCGAAGTGGACACGCACACGCCCGAAGGACTTGCGGCGATCCAGACGATTATTGCCCAGCGCGGCAGCTTGAGCGAGGGGCAGACGCTGACCGGCCTGCTTGATGAGGATGACGAGGCGGTGGTTGCCGAGGCGCTGGGTAGTGTGGGGATTCCGATTGCGCAGATGGACACGCTCCAGCCCTGGCTTGCCGGACTGACGCTGAGCGTCTTGCAGATCCAGAAAAGCGGCTATTCGCCGGATTCGGGGGTCGAGACGATTTTGACGGCACAGGCGAGCGAGGCGGGCAAGCGGTTTGGCTATCTTGAAACGGCCGAACAGCAAATGGGCGCGCTGGC
>CALLCD010000186.1 GCA_938049795.1 uncultured Hyphomonadaceae bacterium
TTTTTCGAGAGGATTTGAGACCATGGCCGATATTCTGATGCCCAAAGCCACCGCTGTCTGGCTGATTGACAACACCACGCTGACCTTTGACCAGATCGCCGACTTTTGCGGCCTCCACCATCTCGAAGTCAAAGGCATTGCCGATGGCGATGTCGCCGAAAACATGCGCGGTGTGGACCCAATCGCCGGCGGCGAGCTGAGCCGCGAGGAGATCAAACAGGGCGAAGCTGACAGCGATTACCGGATGAAAGTCGCCCCCTCCAAAATTGCCCACATCCCGCAGCCAAAGCGCAAAGGCGCCCGCTACACCCCCGTCGCACGCCGCGCCGATAAGCCCGACGCGATTGCATGGTTCATCCGCAACCACCCCGAAGTGACCGATGCCCAGATCGGCAAACTGATCGGCACGACCAAATCCACCATCACCAATGTCCGCGACCGCAGCCATTGGAACGCGCAGAACATCAAGCCGGTTGATCCGGTCACCCTCGGCCTGTGCACGCAAATCGAGCTCGACGCAATTATTGCCAGATCGGCCGACAAACGCCGCAAAATCGAAGCCGAACGCGCCGAAAACGAAGAAGGTCCTGGTATCACCCCCGCCGAAGATGCCGCCCCCTTCGCAAGCGAAGCCGCACAGGACGCAGACGAAGCAGCCCCAAATCTCTCTGCGGACGATATTTTCAAGAACTTTTCATAGTCTTTTCAGGCACACATGACACCGGCCCTTCACTTCTCAGGTGAAGGGCTTAAAGTCGCGCCAAAAGACATCACAAACAAGTGACATAACAAAATAGGCTGGGAAGCATGGAAGCGTTTTACGGATTTATCGACAATCTAAGTGGATTTATATGGGGCGGCAGTTGGGGAGACACTCAAGTTTTACCGTTTGCCCCGCTGGCGATTTTTCTTCTCGGATCCGGGCTATATTTCATGATACGGCTCGGGTTCCGCCCTCTGCGGCGCTTTATCCCGGCTTTGCGCGAGGTCTGGGCAGGCCGTAAGGGGGATGGTGATCCGAACACGATCACCGCTTGGCAGGCCCTCTCGACCGCCCTGTCTGGCCAAGTTGGAACGGGTAATCTCGCCGGTGTTGCCACGGCAATCACGCTCGGCGGACCGGGCGCAATTTTCTGGATGTGGCTCACAGCCCTGTTCGGCATGGCGCTCGCCTTTGCCGAAAGCTCGCTGGCGATCAAATTCCGCGAAAAAGACGTCAATGGCCGGATCAATGGCGGCCCTATGTACTATATCAAAAACGCGTTGGGGCCAAAATGGACCTGGCTCGCCGTGTTTTTCTGCATCGGCACCCTGTTCTCGGCCACAGCAACCGGCGGCATGGTTCAAGCCAATTCGATCACACAAACCATTGTCCGCAGTGGCGCAGACCTCGGTGTCGGCATCCCGACCTGGAGTGTTGGCCTTATCCTCGCCATCCTCACTTTTGCGGTCATCATTGGCGGCATTAAGTCTATCGGCAATGTGGCGGGCAAAGTGGTGCCGTTCATGGCGCTATTCTATGTGCTCGCAGCCGCAACCGTTCTGGTCATCAATGCTGCAGAAATCCCGGGCGCTCTGGCGCTCATCGTGAAGTCTGCCTTTGGTCTCGAGCAAGCGGCAGGCGGATTGGCGGGCTATGGCATGGCCGCCGCAGTCCGCGCAGGTGTGGCGCGTGGCTTGTTCTCGAACGAAGCCGGGCAAGGCTCCGCACCGATTGCTCACGCGGCCGCACAAACAAAAAACCCGGTCAAACAGGGCGAGATTGCAATGATCGGTGTGTTTATCGACACGCTTGTCATCTGCACAATGACCGCTCTGGTTATTCTCACCACAACGGGAAGCTGGATTGCCGCAGACGGCTCAACAACCGAATATATCTGGCTGGCCGCTGATCTGGAAGCGTCCGCGATTACCAATGCCGCTTATGAAACGGCGATTAAGGGCGGCGGCTGGATCGTCACGATTTGCCTGACACTGTTTGCGTTCACGACCATTATTGGCTGGTCCTACTATGCCGAACAGGCGATGACCTATCTGATCGGTGAATGGGCGACCAAACCGTTCCGCTATGTCTGGGTTGTTGTGATCTTCTTCGGCGCTCTGGCCCAAGTCGAGTTCGTCTGGAAGTTCGGCGATCTCGCCAATGCGTCCATGGCCTTCCCGAACCTGATTGCGATCCTTGCCCTGTCCGGTGTGGTCATGGCAATGCACAAAAAGAATGGCGATCCCGATACCGAGGACGGCGATTCAGTCATGCTCAAGGGTGAAGGGGTCGAATAGGCCCGCGCTGACACAGCTGACAAATCAAAAATGGCGGGCTTTCGGGTCCGCCATTTTCGCATCCATCCGTCAGGCGGGCACCTCCTTGCCGGACCAGTCAAAATGCTTGCCGCTGTCGGCAGGCCCCAGCCCTGACAAAACGCCGAGCAAGGCGCGCGCCGCATCCTCTGGCGAAAACAATTCGCGTCCCCCCCGCCCCGTAAACGGCGCAGATAAATCGGTCGCCACGGTCCCCGGATGCAAACTGACACACACCGCCCGTTCATTGCGCCGCGCCAGCTCCAGCGCATAGTTCCGCACCAGCATATTCAGCGCAGCCTTGGACGCGCGATAAGCATGCCACCCCCCCAGATGATTGTCCGAAATCGACCCCACTCTTGCCGACAAAACCGCAAACCGGCTTGCCGTCTTCCGATTCAAAAGCGGCAACATATGTTTGGCCACCAGCGCCGGACCAAATGTATTGGCCGCAAAAATCCGCTCAAACGCGCCAAGCGACTGGTCACGCCATGATTTCTCCGGCTGCAACCCGTCCCCGTCCGACAACAGCCCCGTAGCCACAATCACCATATCAAGCGGACCCGCATCCGACAGAGTGCCAGCCATCTCGGCCAGCTTTGCCTCATCGGTCAGATCCGCCCCAAGCGGAACAAAACGTGGATCAGAGATTGGCTCGGGCGCGGCGCGGGCAATGCCATAGACCGTCTCGACCTCGGCGTCGGCCAAAAGCGCGTCAATCAGCGCCCCGCCAATTCCGCCCCCTGCGCCAAAGACCGCAACCCGCATCGCGCGCGCCTTATACGTTGCGCTCGGCAGCTTTCGCCACCGCGCGGCGATAGGCCATATCAATCAGCTCCGGCGCCTGAAGCCCCTTCATATCCACCGCCGAGGCCAGATTATGCGCCTTGAGCACCGTCTTGATGTCCGCCAGCGTCATCGCCGCAAACGCCGCCCGAAACCCCGCCTCGTCCGAGGTGATCGCAAGCTCGCGCGGATTAACGAGTTTGACCGCAAGCGTACCTTCAAAGCTCACCTCCGCCCCAATCGCTTTGACCAGACGGACCGCGAGCTCTGGATTGGCTCGCATTTCCAGCCTGAGCTCCTCGAAAAACCTGTCGAGCTTCGTAAACGCGTCCTGATCGGTCTCGTCTGTCATGCGCTTTATGTCCTGACCTTGGTAAAGCTCTCATTCCATTTGCGGGCATGGACAAATTTGACAAACTCCTCGGCCAGCACCCGCACATCGCCGCGCATCTTGCCATATTTGCCACGGAACGTGTCATAACTGTCCGCCGCCGGCCGATCCATCGCCGTCAACACTTGCACCGATTCAGGTATGGTCGGCCCGAACCAGATATCCTTGAGATAAACATTCTGAAGCTCGCTACGGGTCTGGCGGGCATAATTGGTATTTTTAAAACGCGTAATCACCGAGAAGCTGCGATTGACAAGATCGGCGCGCACATTCTCACCCACCCACGACATAAACTGCTTAGTCCCCCACGACGACACCGCATCCGCCAAAGTCGGAATGACAAACACGTCCGCCACCGCCAGCCCCGCCCGCGAGAGCGGCGAGAGATGCGGCGGGCAATCAAGCAGGATCAGATCATAAAGCGGCAAGAGATCCGAAAACGCATTTTGAAAATGCCGCGCCAGCGCTTCGGACAGTGTCGTCGGCGTGCCCGTGCGCGAATACCATTCCTCCTCCAGCGCCAACTCGTCCATGCGCAATTGAGGATGCGCAGGCAGCGCCGAAATCCAGCCAAGCCGTTCGGACTTCATTTCCGCGGCCCGCAATTCCTCAATCGAAACCGCATTCGGCATAATGAACGGTCCGGCCATCGCCTTGCGCCCTTCGAGAAACTGGCCAAGCAAGTGATGCGTACCCTTGCCCTGTTCGGACGCGGCATGCACGCCCTGCTCGGTCAGCAGCATCTGGCTCGAATTGGCCTGCGCATCCAGATCAACCACGAGCACATTCAGCCCGAAATGATAGGCGAGGCTATCAGCCAGCATCACAGTTGTTGTCGATTTACCAACCCCGCCTTTGAGATTGGCGATCGCTACGATATTTGCGGACATTATCAGGCGGTTCCCATCCGTATTCATTCCCCGCGCCGCCATATGCGAGCAGATGCTTGGCTGGGATTAATACTACATGGCAGACAAAATGCACCCCTGTATTTTCAATACGATTACAGCCGAAACGGAGCCAGCTAGGTCAAGCGCTCAAATTGTTTCTCAATTGCTTGCCAAGGCGCGACAGCAAATCATGGATAACTTGGGGCGGGGCCGCAAAACACGCCAGGGCGCTGAGGACATCCCGGCTGTGATAGGCATTGCGCAGCCGCGCCCATGCCCACTTCTTATGACTGAAAATCGCATGCTCGTGCAAAAATTTGCGGGCCTCGGGGCTGATCACCCGCATCGCCAGCAAACGGCGGTCGGCCCGGAGAATCTCGCGCAAGTCTTTGGGGTGATGATGACGACTCAGTGACCCAGGCGTCTCATGTGCGATATATCCCAGCGGATCAACCAGTCCAAACCGGCCGCCACGTGCCATAAACCGGCAATAGAGATCATAGTCTTCGCCCAGACGCATGTCTTCATTATAGTAAAGATCATTCTGTCTGAGGAACTCGACCCGCATCAACGGCTTGATATAGCCCAGTTCACGCCCGAGGCCGGTATTGGTCATAATGTTCTCACGCACGAACCGTGCAAGAGAGAGATCCATCATACCGAAATCATCATCAGACCATAACCGGCGACAGTTCGCATCTTCCGCCCAGCTATCAATCCGGATCTGATCATCCGCAACCGAATCCCAGCCGCGCTCCAGCGCAATCGCAAGCATTTTTTCGAGCCGGTCCGGCTCCATCGCATCATCCGCATCAAGCGGCGTCACCCAGTCCGTCTTCACGAGCCGAAGCGCAGCATTGCGCGCCGCCGCTGGTCCAGCATTCTTGTCCTGACGAACCAGCACCGCTTTCGGATAATCAGCAATTATATCTCTGACGATATCGACCGTTCGATCCGTAGACGCATCATCAACAACAATAATGTCAGGCGCACACGTCTGGTTCATGGCGCTTCGCAGAGCGCGCTCTACAAAACCTTCTGCATTGTAGACTGCCATAATCACAGAAATTGTCATCGTTCGCCTATCAAACTATACTCTACCAAACCTCAATGGCTACTTTGCCAAATTATCCTCTCACTCATCACCGCATGTGCCATAACAGTAATGATGGCAATTGGGCCCTTCTGAACATGCCATTCATATGCCAGTCGCTTGAACTTGGAGAAGGGTTCATTTATTTCTTGTCTCAATCTGTAGTATTGGCAACAATTATCTCTCTCCAAGAGAGTAAAATCTCGAAAAACGGAACAACTTCGTTCAAGGCACGAGTTTTGCTAGACCCGTTTTTGCAAATTTGCAGCGAAACCACCGAACGCAAGGTCCGCCACGCGAGCCCGGAACGCACAGCGAGGAACCGCAAGTGAACGCTCTTGAGCCCGCCAATCGCCCGTCCACGATGTCAGTATCCGTCATCATACCAACTTTCAACCGCGCCGACCTCCTGCGCGAAACCATCGAAGCCGTGCTCGCCCAGACCCGCAAGCCCGACGAAATTCTCATCATCAATGATGGCTCCGAAGACCACACAACCGACATCGCCGCAGCCTTCGGCGACCAAGTCTCCCTCATCTCCAAACCCAATTCAGGCAAAGCCGACAGCCTGAACCAAGCCATCGCCGCAAGCACGGGCAGCCACATCTGGATTGTCGATGATGACGATCTTCCCCGCGCCGAAGCCCTTGCAATCTTAACCAAGCTTTTAGCCGCCAATACGGGCGCGCAGATCGCCTATGGCCGCCACATCCGCTTTTCCCAAGACACTCCCGGCGGCGAGAAAACCTATCAGGAAACCGGCTACTGGGACACCCGCGGACCGGAGCATTTCCTGATCGCCACGCTCGAGGACTTCTTCGTCCACCAGCCCGCCATGCTCGTCGCCCGCACCCTGTACGACCAAGCCGGCCCGTTCAACACCGCGATGATCGCCTCCGAAGACTATGACATGCTCGTCCGGCTCGCCCTGCACGGCGAGGCGGCGGCCACCGATCAGATCATTTTCGAACAGCGCGTCCATGCCGGTGTGCGCGGCCAGAAAGGTCATCAATTTGCAGCCAAAGACCGCAATGCCAAATGGATAGATTACGACCAGAAAATCTTTGAGGCCGTCCATGCCAACCTGCCGCTCGACGCTTACCTGCCCAAACACCATGCCGACCCGCAAAGCACCCCATCAAGGCGTCAGGCCCTGATCCAGCGTGCCAGCATCATGGCCCGCAAAAAACTCTGGCCGCTCGCCTTTGCCGATCTCAACACCATCAGCGCCGCCCCCATCCAAACCCCGCTCACAGACACCGAACGCACGATTTTGCGCCGTGCCCTCCTATCCAAATATGGCTGTGACGAACTGTTTGACGCGCCAGACATCCGCACCGAACTCCAAAATCTCGCCGCCGCCTCCCCACTCGGACGCGCCCTCGTCCGGGGCATAGGCCGGAGCCTCTTATGGCATTTCAAGACGGACCTCACCGGCGGACATATCCGCCGCGCCACCCGCGCCATAATGACCTATCTGGCGCTGCGCTAACCCGTTTTCAGGACAAACAAAACCAATTCAACCCCTTGTGATCGCCATATTCTACGGGCTAAAACATGGTTAACACCGAACTTAAGGCTTGATTACGCCCGCTTGGCATGATCCACGCATAATCCTTCCCAAGCTGGCAAGACGAGTCCCCCCTCATGAGCGACCTGACACAAACCGCCACAAAGGGCACCGCCTGGAATACGGTCGCAAGCCTTGCGCGAATTGCGTCCGCTCTGCTCATTCTGCCGATCCTGACCCGCCTACTCGATCCGGCCGATTTCGGCATCCTCGCCGTCGGCATGCCGGTCATCCTGTTCATGATGCTGTTTAATGATATGGGCATCGGCCCGGCGCTGGTCCGCGCGGACAATCCGTCCAAATCCTTCTGGTCCACGGCCTTTTTCACCAATCTGGTCATGGGCACGCTGTTAACAATCATTGTTTACGCGACCGCAGGGCTGGCCGCCGACGCCTTCAAAACACCGCGCGCCGAGCCAATCCTGCAAGCCCTCGCCTTTGCCCTAATCCTGAACTGTTTCAGCGTCGTCCCAGGCGCATGGTTAATGCGCCAATTCAACTTCCGCGCGCTCGCCATCATCGAAATCGTCTCAAGCTTTACCGGCATCGCCGTGGCGATCTACACCGCACAACAGGGCGCGGGGGCATGGGCGCTCGTCTGGCAGCAATTAACCATGTTTGCCTTCAAATCAACGCTGCTGTGGGCATGCGCGCGGGTGCCATTGGCATTAACCTTCGATTGGCGCGAGATCAAAGCCATTTTGCCCTTCATTTCGAACCTTTTGGGCTCACAGATCATCAACTTTTTCGCCCGCAACAGCGACAATTTCATCATAGCCCGGGTCTTGGGCGAGGCGGCACTTGGCTTCTACTCGATTGCCTACCGGATCATGCTCCTGCCGATCCAGTTCTTCGCCTGGGGCATCGCCAGCGTCCTGTTGCCAACGCTTTCAACCTTCAAAACGGATCTTCCACGGGTTAAACAGGCCTGTTTGCGCGTGTTCCGGATCATCGCCCTGATTACATTTCCCGCTATGGCCGGCATCGCCGCGCTATCGGAACCGATTATCGGGGTTATCTTGGGCCCAAAAATGCTCCCCGCCGCCCCAATATTAGCTATTTTGGCGCCAATCGGCGCATTTCAGAGCCTTTCAAGTTCCCAAGGCGCCATGTTCATGACCCTTGGACGCACCGATATTCTGCTCCGCTATACCTTATTGACCACAATCATTGTGGTGATTGCCTTCGTAATCGGCACCAGATTTGGGCTCGTCGGCACCGCCATCGCGTATCTGATCGGCAATATGATCCTTGTCGTCCCGATTTTCCGGTCTCTGCTCGGCCTGATGGATGGGACTCTGCGCGATATGTGGGGCGCGGTCGGCATAACCGCAATCAATGCCCTGCTGATGGGCGCAATCATCTATTTATTGGCTGAATACCTTCGGTTTTCGGGCGCGACTGATCTCGAAACCCTGCTCATCTGCATTCCCGCCGGCGGCGCCCTCTATGGCGCATTACTTCTACTGACCGATCGGAAGGCCATTCCGGAACTCTTCGATCTCGGCCGAAAAGTGATCGCATAGGCAATGATATCGCAGGATAATGGTATATGTATTGCACTGAAATCACCACAATACACCGCGAAAACGTCGTTTAAGGGCTGCAAAAAGAATGAACACCGCGTTCCCAACCGAAACTGATCTGCCCAAAGTCGCCGTTCTAACGCCGGTCTACAATGGCGAAACCTATCTGCGCGAAACCCTGCAAAGCGTTCAAGATCAGACCTATCCAAATCTGATCCATATCGTCATCAACAATGCTTCAACCGACGCAACAGCCGATATTCTCGCCGATTTCGCCAATGGTGCCGTACCCATCCATACCGTGCGGCACGCCGACCTCCTCCCCCAAATGGAAAACTGGAACAGTGCAATTGACGCCATTCCAGACGATGCGATCTGGTTTCGCACCCTTTGCGCCGACGACACCATCCACCCCGACGCCATCGCGAAAACAGTGGCCCTGGGCGAATCCGACCCCGAAATTGGCCTCGTCGGCTGCAAGCGCGACATAAATGGGGCCATCCACGACCCGCTCTGGCCAAAAGATCAGTCCGTATTCGACGGAAAAACTGCCCTGAAGCGCTTTTTCGAGAATAAGGGTATGATTATGGGGCCGCATGTCCTGATCCGGACCGCTGCCATCGACAAACAGACCCCGTTCTATGATCTCGTTGAAAATGCCGCTGACACGGATGCGGCTCTGCGCGTGCTGACCGATTGGAAAATGGGCTTTGTTCACGAGCACCTCGCCTTTACCCGCGTTCACGACACCACCGTCACCGAGCTTGAAGTCAGCCCGATGAAACTGCACCTGTTTGACTGGTATCTGTTTCTGCATCGCTATGCCGAAGCGGCGTTTGGCCCGGTCGCAGGCAAAGCCATGCAGGCACGCTATTGGCGGCACTATGTCCGGCGGCTCATCAACCTGCGCAGAAATGAGCCTCTCGGACGCAAAATCTGGGACACTCATGCTGAGCGTCTTGGGCGGCTCGGTGCAACCATCGGTCCGACAGATTTCATCAGCGCAACCTTGGACAAGGGGCTTATCCGCGTCGGCCTGCGCGACGACTGGTATGCCTATCCGTGGTGATGATATGTCTGACCTGAATATCCTAATAGCCACCCACAATGGCGGCGAAGTCCTCGGGCGCACCCTCGCGGGATACGCAGCGCTCGACACACAAAGTACAGATTACAAACTCATCATAGTTGACAATGCATCCACAGATAACACGCAGGATATTATCACGCAATTTGCCGGTCAGCTTAATATACATTCGATATATGAACCCAGCCCGGGTAAAAACACCGCAATGAATACGGGGTTGGCAGCAATAGACAGCAACATCATCATCATGTCAGACGATGATTCTATTCCGCATCAGGGGTTTTTCGAGCAATGGGTGGAGGCCTTCGAGCGCATGCCGGACATCGACCTGTTTGGCGGTGCGATCATCCCTTTATTTGATGTAGAGCCCGCCGCTTGGATAATGGAGCGGCAATCGCGCTTTGAGGAACTCTACGCACAGCGGCAGAACATCCCCGCCGGCCCAATTAGTCCAGATAGGATTTATGGACCCAACATGGCAATGCGCGCCAAGGTCACACAATCCGGCCTAAAATTTGATGACCGCATCGGCCCCAACGCAACGCGCAAGAAAAGCTATGCGATGGGCAGCGAAACAGCCTTTCTCCGAGAGGCCGTCCGCGCTGGCTTTCAAACCGGATTCGCCCCCGCCCCAACCGTCTCCCACATCGTCCGCCCCGCACATATCCAACCAGACTACATCAACGGCCGAGCCTACCGAATGGGACGCGGCACAGCATTCAAACATTGCCAGGACGGCACATTCACCTTACGTTACCATCCAGCGCCTTTGCGCATAGCCGGCAAGTTAAAACGGGCTTTGAAGGGCCAGATCAAGCAATTCCGAACGAGATTCGGCACAGACGAACAACGCTTCGAGGCGCGATGGGATGCCAATTTTTACCGCGGGTATCAGGATGAAATCGCCGAAAGAAAAGCCCGGCAATAAAGCAACTGAAAATTGATATTATTTCCAGAAAGGCCTGCAACCGTTTTGACTTCGAAACGATTGGCCTTATGGTCATCTGGTCCTGAACTTGCTTATAAGTACCCACGATGACGTGCCCAAGATTTGTAATGACAGAGCCGGACAAAAAGATTGCGTAGAGAACTGGATCAGTTGAGGCGATATACGTATGAAACGCGGCGCAAGCTGTCGGCCCGTTTCTATGCCAGCTATGATGCCACCCTCGCCCGGTTCAAAAGCGGCCGCGATCGTTTGACCGGCGGACCAGCCAGCGCGGCTGCACATCGCACCCCTGAGCGCAAGAGCGCCGCCTCCAAAGCCATCCCCGAAAGCTCCGTGCCAGAGGGCATCTGCATCTACGCTTTTGGAGATATTCATGGCCGGGCTGATCTGCTGGAACGATTGTTCGACACGGTCGAAGCCGACATTGCCGAACACGCCAGCGACCAGAAGATCCTACTGATCTTTCTTGGTGACTATATTGATCGGGGCTTTCAGTCGCGCGACGTTATCGACTTCCTTCTGTCGGACCGCGTAACCAAATACCAGTGCATCTATCTGAAGGGCAATCATGAGGAAGCCCTGCTGAAATTTATGAGTGATCCGACATTTGGTCCCCGCTGGGCCGGATATGGCGGACTGGAAACGTTGACATCCTACAGCGTCAGGCCCCCGCGCATCCGTACGGTTGGCGAGGAATGGACCCAGGCCTGCGACAGCCTGAACGAGGTCATGCCACCCGAACACCGCAGCTTCTTCAAAGCACTGGAAGTCTCCGCAACGATCGGCGATTATGTGTTCGTCCATGCCGGATTAAGACCGGGCAAATCGCTTGAGGATCAGGTCGAACAAGACGCCCTGTGGATCCGCGACGAGTTTCTGAATGATGACTCCAGTTTCGGCGTCATTGTCGTTCACGGCCACACACCGATCTCTGCGCCCCACCGTGACTTTCGCCGCATCGGCATCGACACGGGTGCCTATCTCAGCGGCAAACTGACAGCGGCATGCTTCATGCGTAGTGACGTCAGGTTCATATCAACATAGACTGTCCTGACCGGTAATGGGACAGAAAAGACGAAAGGGTCTGAAAATGACGATACGGAGATGGTTTCTGATCTTGTCGAGCGCAATATTATTTGGCTGGGTGGTCGGTTGTCAGACCGCCACAACGCGAACGGCAGAAGCACCTGCCCCGCAGGTCCAGACACAGACCTCGGCAACCTCAAACCTTGCATATAATCTTGGCAATGGCGACCGTTTGCGCGTCACCGTTTTCGGCGAGGAAGACATGTCCGGCGAATTTCTCGTCGATGGCACAGGTCAAGTCTCGATCCCGCTTGTGGGCGAAGTGCCCGCAGCAGGCCGGTCGGTTCGTGACTTCCAGCGCAATCTGGAAACCCGGCTTGTCGACGGCGGCATTCTGCTGAACCCACGCGTCAGCGCAGAAGTGATCAATTTCCGCCCCTACTATATTCTAGGTGAGGTTGGGCTGCCCGGCGAATATCCCTACACGGACTCGCTCACAGTGCTCAACGCAGTTGCCACGGCACAAGGGTTTTCCTACCGCGCCAACAAGAAAACCATCGGCATTCGCGGCATTGACGACTCAGAAGAACAGAGAGTGCGCCTAACCCCGGACCTCAAAGTTCGCCCAGGCGACACAATCCGCGTTCTTGAGCGGGTCTTCTAGGCCCGAAAAGACAACCGAAGACATTTGGCAACTCCGTGCCCAAAAGCGCGGAGTTGCCTTTTTTTTCGAGCAGGACAGTCGATGACGCGATCAAACTGGGACAGTCGGGCGAGCCGTAGCTGGCATTGTCTTGAGGATACGCCACACCGCAATTCATAGGGCAAGTTGGACTTTCAACAGTCACGAGCATGGTCTACTGCGTTGCTGGAATTGACTAATTCGTATAAAACTGTGCTGATATCGCCCGCGATAAGGTTAAAGATCTAGGTCAATTATTTAAACAACTGGCCCTTTGCGTATCTATCTGTTGACCCGATTTTTATTTTGTCGCGCCATATTTCGGTACCGATTGTGAGCCACCTAAGCGGTGTCACTCAGGATGGAATCCGATGTAGACTGGCATTAAACTTGCTACTCCGGTCTACAGTAACTTTTGTATTTTCGCCATTAGGCATAGGGATCAGGGAACGTGTATCATGTTAGGACTTAGAGCTGCAGCACTCGTAGGGGTCGGTCTTGCTGCACTGACAGCACAATCAGCAACCGCGCAGGAATTTTTCAAGCGCGACCGGAATGTCGGCGTTTTGGAGCGGCCACAGCCGGAATTTGATCCGGAGCCGGTTCGCTTGGGCGCAATTGATGCACGGCCTTCGCTTGGTCTTGGCGGATACTATATAGACAATGTGTTTGCGACCGCAGACAATGAAGCCAGCGATTTCGCTTTTACCATCCGTCCCGAAGTTGACTTGCGGACCACATGGTCACGTCACGAACTGGGGGCAAACGCCGGCGTCGAGCATTTCGAGTTTATCGACGAAAGCTCCGAGAGCGTAACCAATTTCAATGGTGGTGTGCGCGGACGTCTTGATGTCACCCGCGACTTCAGCGTTACGGGCTTCGGCTTTGGCCGTCGGCGGCATGAGCAGCGCACGCAGATCTCTATTCTGGACGAGTTCGGTGAGCCGGTCCGCGTCAACGAGTTTGGCGGCGGCATCAATGGCACCTATGAGCGCGACCGGATCCAGCTGCGGCTTGGATATGATTTGCGCGACCAGAACTTCCGCGATGTTGAAACCACAACAATTGGCGATATTGATCAGGACTTCCGCGACAATCTGCGCCACACGGTCACAGGCCGGGCCGCTTATGCCGTAACGCGCGACTTCGCCGTGTTCACACAGGCCAGCTATTTCACCCGCGACTTTGACAACCTCACTCCGCTGCCTGGCGGTGTTCTGGCGAGCCGCGACTCCGATGGCTTTACGGTACAAGGCGGCATCAACTTTGAACTCGCAGCCCCCTTCCGAGGCGACATTGCGGTCGGCTATCTCGAAGAAAACCGCGACTCTCCCCTCTTTGCCGATATTTCCGGCCTGAGCGTGGATGGTCGTTTGCAATGGTTCCCAACCCGTCTAACGACACTTACGCTGACCGGATCTCGCCGGACAACAGATGTCGGTCTGATCGAAGCGGCTGCGGCCACCTCCAACAGCGCCAATCTGCGGGTCGATCATGAATTGCGCCGCAACTTTACGGTCTATGCCGATGGCGGTCTGTTCGACACCGAGTTTGAAGATTTCGACCGCGATGACACCTTCTTCGATGTCGGCTTTGGTGGCATCTACAAATTCAACAAGCGCATCCACCTTGAAGCGTTCTACCGTTACACCAATCGTGACTCCTCGATCCTAACCGAAGAGTTCAACCAGAACATCGTTGGATTTGAGCTACGGTTCCACCCGTAGGTCAAACACCTTTCATAGAGTATATTAGAGTACAGTCCGGAGACCGGTTTCGTGAACAAAGCTTACCCCCCAATCGATATTGCATCGACCTATCCAAGCTATGGCCCGCCGATTGTCGCGAAAGAAGACGCGCTGATCGACATTCAGAAACTGCTCCAGATTGTGCGGCGTCGTTTCTGGATCATGCTCCTGGTCTTCGTCCTGACGGTGGCAGCTGTCACAGCTCTCACCGTCCGGATGACGCCGGTCTATACAACAAGCACACGCGTCATTGTTGACAGTCGTGACACCCAGATCGTCGAAGGCTTCCGCGAAGGGATCAGCACGACGACCGCCGCCATCGACACCGAAGTACAGGTCATCCGTAGCCGGACACTCCTTTCGAAAGTTGTCGAACGGCTACAATTGCAGACCTTGCCGGAGTTCAACCCGTCGCTCTGGAATGATCCGGATGCCAAGCCCGGCATGGTGGATCGGGTCAAGGGCTTTATCAAAGGCATCTTACCCGGCGGCTCGGATGATGCGAGCGCAGCCCCCGCCGAGACAGAAGAAGAAAAAGCCGAGCGGGAATTTCAGACAGCGGTCAGTATGCTGAGCAACAAGGTCAATGTGACCCGTGTTGGCGCAACCTATATTATCGATATTCTGGCCACCAGCGAAAGCCCGACCCTCGCCGCGCAAATTGCCGACACGGTGGCCACCGAATATGAAGTTGACCAGCTCAACGCCAAATTCGAAGCGAACAAGCGCGAAACCGGCTTCCTTGAGGAAAAACTCAGCGCCCTGCGCGAAGAAGTCCGACAGGCTGAAAGCGCGGTCACCGCCTATATGATTGCCTACAATTTGACCGACGCAGACGGAATTTCGATTGCCGAACAGGAGATCACCCGCGTCACCACCGATCTGACCAATGCCGAAGCCGAACTGGCCGCAGCACAGGCCCGGCTCAACAATGTTCGCTCGACCCTCGCCCGCGGCGGCAGCACGGACAGCGTCGCCGAAGTGCTGGGCTCTGCCGTCATCGGCGAACTGCGTCGTCAACAGGCCGAGATCGCGCGCCAATATGCCGAGCTTAGAACCCGCTATGGCGAGCGTCACCCTGAAATTCTGCGGATCCGGAGCGAAGCGGCTGATGTCGACGCCCAGATCGCCGCCGAAATGGGCCGGATCGTCTCAAGCCTTGAAGGCGAAGTGGACGTTGCCGAAAGCCGCGTGCGTAGCCTCCGCGCCAATCAAGGCCGCAACCGCTCAATTCTGGCACAAAACAACCGCGCTCGCGTTGGCCTTGGCGAGCTTGAGCGCGAAGCGGAATCCAAGCGTCTGGTCTATCAGCGCTATCTGGAAACCAATAATGAGCAGGGCTCGTCCGAGAAATACGCCCAGGCAGATGCCCGCATCCTGTCAGCGGCCGCCATCCCATCCTCGCCAAGCTTCCCGCGCACCAAGCTGAACATTGCCCTCGGCATGATCCTTGGCGGCATGTTGGCAGCCGGCCTCGCCCTGCTTGCCGAATTGCTGGACAATTACTTCAGCACACCAGAAGACATCGAGCGCATGTTCGGGCAGTCCTCCATCGGCTCCATCCCGCTTCTGACCAAGCTCAAAAGCTTTGGCAAGAAAGAGATCACACCGGCGGACTATCTCATCGCCAACCCGCTCTCCGCCTTTGCTGAAAGCGTGCGCAACCTGCGGGCCTCGATCATCTTTGCCGATCTCGACAAAGAGTCCAAGACAGTCTCGATCACCTCATCCCTCCCCGATGAAGGGAAGACCTCGATGACGTATTGCCTCGGTCGCATGTCCGCCATGTCCGGCGCGCGGACAATCATCATTGATGGTGACTTCCGTCGCCGCCAATTGACCGAAGTGATCGGCTTTGAACCAGAGCGCGGCTTTATCGAACACTTGTTCGGCGAGGTCACCCTCGAAGAAGCCACCTATATTGACGAGCAGACAGGGCTGCACATTCTGCCGCTCACCAATGCCCGCAACACCCCGCGTGATGTGTTCGGTTCGAAAGCCTTCGACACACTGATCGAAAGCCTGAAAGACAGCTATGATCTGATCGTCATTGATACGGGTCCGATCCTTCTGATGGCTGAAAGCCGCGTGGTCGCCAGCAAGACCGATCAGGTCATCGTAGTCGCCAAATGGCGCTCGACAAGCCGCTGGACGGTACAGGAAACTCTGAAAATCCTGACCGACTTCAATGCGAACATTGCCGGGATTGCCATGACATTTGTGGACATGTCCAAGCGCAAAAAGCACGGCTATGGCGGAGCCAATTACGACTCCTACAGCAAATACTACACATCAAGCTAGGCCAAAGAAAAAGCCTGTAAACACAATAGAACGACATCGAATCCGGCTTCCGCAACTGCAGAAGCCGGATTTTGTTCGGGAAGAGTTCATCTGGACACTTGTCTAACTCTCTTTAGCAAGATGAACGGACCTGCTACTGTTATTATTGAGATTTTGGGGAAACCAGGAAATTACATTCAAACCCTCAGGCTGGCATTGAACTGGCAAGAGAGCAGCAATTCGGCATTGCCATTGGGACGGGATTTTTCACAGGCTTATGACGCAAGACACACACACCTTGGGCAGTGACGGCTCCAACCGCGAAACTGATGGCACGCTCGGGCGCGCCTTCAGCTCTGCGGTAAGCTGGAATGTGGCCGAGATGCTGGTGGCCCAGCTTGTGACTGTGGGCCTCTATTTCTTTCTCGCCACACAAATCCCGCTCGAAGTTTTCGGTGTCTTCTTTGTCGCCGCCATCCTCGCCGACTTTATATATTTCCAAGGACGCTCCTCCTCGGTTGATGCCATTATGCAGACTAAGGACTTCTCGCAAGAGAACCTGTCATCCGCCTTCTGGGCCATGCTAGGATCAGTCATCATAATGGGTTTAGGGATCTGCTTGATCAGCCCCCTCTTCGCCTGGGTACAGGGCAACAAGGCTTTCCTCCTATTCATGCCCGCGCTCGCACTGACGCTGTTGCCACTTCCCCTCGGAGTGCCCGCGCAAGCCAAGCTTAATCACATACTCGACTTCAAAGGCATTGCCGCACGCGGGATCACCGCCTCTCTGGCCGGCGGCATCGCAGCTGTGATGGTTGTCTTGTTTACCTCTTTTCCGGAATGGGCGCTCGTCGTACAAAGGGCGGTCAGCACGATCTGTTCGGTCGTCTTCCTCGTCTGGCGCGCCAAATGGCTGCCAAGTTTCAAGCTCAAAGCCGGTTTGGCCCGCCGCTTCCTTTCTGATGTCAGCCGCATCTTTTTTGCTCAGGGGCTGCATGCCTCGATCCCGCGTATCCTTATCTTCATGATCGGCATTGCATTCGGTCAAGCCGCCGTCGGTGCCTTTGAATGGGCGCGCCGACTGGCCGAGATGATCTATGGCGCTGTTGCGGCACCGATGGGATCGCTTTGGGTCATTATGTTCAGCCGCTCTGATATGAACACCACCGAGCGACAGGAATTGTTCGGACGCCTGACGACCATGTGCGCCCTGATCTGCCTGCCACTGTTTGCGGGCCTGGCTCTGGTATCCTACGATATTATCGAGCTGATGCTCCCCGACAGCTATGCCGGCGTGGCACCCCTTCTGATGATTTTGAGCTGTATCGGCCTGCTCGCACCGCTATTCTACTTTCGCAATGCCGCGTTCACCGCGCTCCAGAAGCTCAACTTTCTCGTCGGCCTGGCCATAGTCGATGTCCTTGTCGTCACAGTGATATCTGTGCTGACCATTTTTGTCCTCAAGCTGCGGCTTGAATATGTGATGCTGGCAATCCTGGCGCAACAGATCGTCACGATTGCCCTCTTCCTGCCAACCCTTTTGACAGCGATGGAATCCTCGCTTGGCAGGATGGTCATAGCCATCGCGCCGGGCTATGTCGGAACGCTCGCAATGGCGCTTTCGGTGCTCATTGTCACCGGACTGGTCATAGACTTGCCGGTGCTTGCACAACTGATCGCAAAGATTGCGACCGGCGCGATTGTCTATGCGATTTTCCTGATCTGTTTCCATCGGAACTGGCTGATCTCGGCAGCCGAAATGTTGCTCCCTCGATTGAATTCGGACCAAGTTGGACAAGCGGCATAGTTTGGCGCAACACTTGCTTCGGATTTCAGTGTTAGAGACTTTGGCGATAAACAGGCCTCAACACGTATCAGTCAAAAGGAAACGGCATTATGAAAACGGTTTTGCTCGCAGGCGGGTTTGGAACGCGGATCAGTGAAGAGACGAGCATTCGGCCCAAGCCGATGGTTGAAATTGGCGGTCGGCCAATCCTCTGGCACATCATGCGCCATTATGCCTCCCACGGGCTATCCGACTTTATCATCTGCTGCGGCTACAAATCCGAGTTCATTCGCAATTACTTCCTCAACTATCGCAACCATCTGTCCGATTTCACAATCAATCTGAAATCAGGCGAGACCGATTTCCACCACACCGAAGCCGAAGACTGGACGGTCACCGTGGTCGATACGGGTCTGCACACCATGACCGGCGGCCGGATCAAGGCGGTGCGCGACTTTATTGGAGACGAGCCATTTTGCCTGACCTATGGCGACGGCGTCTCGGATGTGGACATCACGGCCCTGCTCGCCCACCACAAAGCGTCCGGACGCGAGGCCACTGTCACCGCCGTCTCCCAGCCGGGCCGGTTCGGCGCGCTGAGCCTCGATCCGCAAACCGGCGTCGTGCGCGGTTTCCGCGAAAAAGCGGCGAAAGATGGCGTCGTGATCAATGGCGGCTTCTTCGTGCTGAACCCAAGCGTGATCGACTTGATCGACGGGCCGGACACGGTCTGGGAACGCGAGCCGCTCGAAAAACTCGCCGACAAAGGACAATTGTCCGCCTTCCGTCATGAAGGCTTCTGGCAACCTATGGACACGCTGCGCGACCGCAATGTGCTCGAAGAGATCTGGCAGTCCGGCAATGCGCCTTGGGCTCCAAAGGCGTAAGGCCGAAACAGGGCTAAGCGCGGACAGAGTTTGATATGGCCACCAATATCGTCTTTTTCGGCCATGACGCCGCTGACGCTGCCATTCGCCGCCGCATGCGCTCATTTGCGTCCGATGGCTGCGCGGTGACCGGCTTCATGATGCGCCGCGCAGATCCCAAGCCGACCGAATGGACCAATATAGATTTGGGCCAGACCCGCAACGGCGCATTCCGCCAGCGCATCTCCATGATCTTCAAAGGGGCAGACAAAGCGGTGGCCGACGGCGCCGAGGCCCTGCGCACGGCGGATATCTTCTATGCCCGCAATCTCGACATGTTGGCCTCCGCCTTCCTCGCCAAGCGGAAGCTGAAGCTCAAAACGCCCGTCATCTATGAGTGCCTCGATGTCCACCGGCTCATGGTCGGCACCGGCCCTGTCGCGCGGACCCTGCGTTTCATCGAGCGCCGACTGCTCAAACGCTGCGCCGGCCTCGTCGTCAGCTCGCCAGGGTTTTTGGGCAATTATTTCGAAATCCACCACAAAGGCCTCTACCACGCCCATCTGGTCGAAAACCGGCTGGTCACGGGCGCTGATTACGGTCCCCGTCCAAACAAGCAGGCAGCCAGAACGAGCGGGCCTTTGCGGCTCGGCTGGTACGGCATATTGCGATGCTCGCGCAGTCTCGACCTTCTGGCCAGCCTCGCCGACACGCTTGGCACGGGAATCGAAATCCAGCTCCACGGCAAAGTCGCCGCCAATGAAATCCCCAATTTCGAAGAAATCGTCGCAGGCCGCGAAAATATGATCTTTGCCGGTGCATATAAATCCCCCGAAGATCTCGCCCGGATTTACGAACGCTCCGATCTGGTCTGGGCCGGTGACTTTATGGAAGCGGGTTACAATTCGGTCTGGCTCCTGCCCAACCGCATTTATGAGGGCGGATATTACGCCACCCCCGCCATCGCCCCCGCAGGCACCCAGACCGCCCACTGGCTCAACACACACGCCTGCGGATTTACCATAAACGAACCTCTTGAGGACACATTGATCCAACTGGTTCAGCATTTGCAAGAGGTCGGTGTAGAGAACAGCGAAGAGATTCAGCAAAAACGGCAAGTTCTGCTAGACTTGCCGAGCGAGACATTTATTCAGCCACATGGCGAGATGGGGTCCATCATCGCACATGTATTGCAATCGAGGCTTTAGACATGACGTCTGCCAACATAAAGCCCCAATTCGGGTATCAGGAAGTGATGATGCCGCGCCCGCCCGCACAATGGTGGGAGCTGGTGCCTGTCTCATTATGGTTTATCGTCACCTTTATCCCCTTTCCCTATGATGAATTGCTGCTCTATCCGCTCGCGCTCTATTTTGCGGGCATGTTTGCGTTGCGTTATGATCAGATGGTGCCGCTTGCGCTGAAATGCTGGCCGCTTTTTCTACTTCCCGCACTGGCAAGCATCTCGATGTTCTGGTCACCCGTCGGCACACAGGCGCTGCGCTTCGGCATCATGATGACCCTGACCGTCATCATCGCGATCTATATTAGCGGCCGGTTGACGGGGCGACAGATAATATTGGCCGTGTTTGGCGCCTGTGCCTTTTCGGTGCTGATTGCCATTCCAGAATCGCGCTCGCTCGACGATCAGATCGGGCTTTACACGCAGAAAAACATCTTCGCGATCCGGATGATGTTGGCCATGCTACTATCGCTGGGGGTCGCGCTGGACGCCAAACAGCCGATCCTTGCACGCGGCCTCGGCTGGCTCCTGATCCCCGTCACACTCTATCTCGTCCTGATCGCCGAATCCGCAACCGCGCTCGTCCTGTCAGCCGCCAACCTCCTTGTGCTTGGCTCGATCTGGATGTTCTGGATCAATCTACGGCATATCAGGCATTTGCGGACGCTTGTCCTGTCTTTGATGTTCCTTCTCATCCTGATCGGGTTTCTCTTGTTCATGAACCTGCCGAACAATGTTTTCGTCCAAAGCGTGCTCGAATCGCTCGGCAAGGACGCCACCCTGACCGGACGCACAGATTTGTGGGCCAATGCCTCACGGATCTCCGCCGAGCAGCCCTGGCTGGGTGTCGGTGCAGAAGGGTTCTGGCAGCCCTGGGTTGGCGAGGCGGAAACGATTCTCGATTGGTCATATAAAGACCCGGGCACCAAATTCTCGTTTCACTCAGCCTATTATGAAGTGCTGGTACATCTGGGCTATGTCGGGCTTGGCCTGCTCATCTTCCAGGTTGGCTGGTGTTTCCTCAACTGCGTGCGCAGCTGGACCGTAGACCAGAATATTGCCACGTCGATGTTCCTGCTGATCGGCGTTATCACCCTCATCACCAGCTTCACTGAATCCTATCTCTACAGCGTTCTGGACATCAGCGCGATCCTGTTCTTCTGCGCCGCCATTGTTCCGATTTCGCAGTTCGTGCGCATGCGCAAAATGCTGGTCCCAGTGCCGCTCGACCAACCTGCCGCTCCACCTGCACCTGCGTGACCGCGATGACGGCGATTGATGTCAGCGTAATTATGCCCGCATGGAAATCTGCGGCCTTTATCGAACGGGCCATCACATCCGTTTTGGTCCAACAGGATGTTTCGTTCGAGCTTATCATTGTCGATGATGCCTCTCCGGACGACACCGGCGCCATCGTCAAGGCGGCTGCAGCCAGCGATCCACGCATCATCTATGACCGGCTCGATGAAAATATGGGCCCCTCTGGCGCGCGCAATCGGGCAATAGAGCTCTCAAATGGGGCATTTATTGCCGTACTTGATGATGATGATGTCATCGCGCCCAACCGGCTGGCAACGCTGCTCAAGGCGGCTAAGGCGCATACGGCCGACATCATCGTCGACAATATGCAACCCATACACTGGCCCGCAACCGACCCCGGCCAGGAACGGTTTCTCGACATTCCGCCAGACGCCGCCCCGCGCCCGATTTCACTTAAGGACTATATTGACCCCGCCACAGAAAAGCGGCTGGGGCAGGGGCTTGGATACCTTAAACCTCTGTTCCGCAAAGCAACCCTAGACCGGCTAGGCCTGCGCTATGATCTGAACCTACGTAACAGCGAGGACTTCTATCTGGTCGCGGAAATGCTGGCGCTGGACTGCAAAATGGTCCTGATCGCCGATGCCGGCTATTTCTATACGATCCGCGAAGGTTCCTTATCCTATCGGCTCAGCGCTGATTATGCCGAGGCGATTGTCGAGGCAGAAAGGAGCTTTCGAGCCCGACATGCCATGAAATTTGATCCGCCTACTGCCCGCGCCTCCAAGCGCCAGCTCAACCAGCGACTCGACTATTTTGCATTTGCAAAACTGGTCGAAGCCTTGAAAGCACGCAATGTGTTCCAAGCAATACGAACCCTCGCCACACATGTCCGTTCACTGCCATTTATGGTTTGGACGCTGGCGCAGATCGCCATAAGCAAATTACGCAAATGACAATAATCCGTATGACAACGGTAGACATTCAGGATTGCGAGCCCGATTGCAGATACAGACCCCGCCCGCTTGCATTATTGTGGCGTTGGAAAATATGGGATCAAGGGCGGAGTACCGCGTCCTGATTCAAAAAATGCCGAAAATATTTCTAGCCGAAAAAGCGAAGACCGCAATAAATTACAGTGCCCCAAAACGCGCCACAAACGCCAATGACGAGCAACGCAGATTGCCAGACGGGCCAACGGATTGTGTCGTCATAATAGACCACACCGTTTTTCACCGTGCGGGAGTTGGACTTGAATTTGAAGTCGGCAGCGGTATGGGTCGTCGCTGGTAAAGCCTGATTTGTGTCCTGCATCTTTCCGATCCTCTCTTCGCTTTTTCGATTGAGATTCTTTTGTTCTTGCTGGGTTTCCCAGTACAACAAATCCCTCGTCAACAATCCCATATGACATTCAAATAATTAAATATGGCCTAAAGAACCTCTTAAATTTACAACGAATCAAATAAAAACTTACTCTACGAAAACAGCCTGCCATACAAACAAACTAGGCTGAATACACAAATAGTATAAGGCAAAATTTTGATTATTGGCGTAACGACTTGGTGAACATAGCCAAAACGAAGCGTTAAGATAAATCGGACAAGTAGGCAAATGTCGGGCGCATATGGCGAATATGAGAGCAATCAACCTCGAAAATGGAGCCAGTTTTTTCGAACGGCGTAACAGATGATATCCAAAATCGGGAACCGTATCACTGGAAGGCGTCGTCTAAAAACGACATTGGAGAGTGACACTTCGCATAAAACCGCGACTGATGTTTCTATTCGCCTGAGTGGAGAAAAGGCTGGGCAGAGGCGAATAGATCGTCTTTACACTTGATTAAGGCTGCGAGAGAAGCGATTAATGAATTGGATCGAGAGACAAGCCCTTGGACAGGGGGCCTCTCAGGTTTTCTGAATAGATTGCCTCCTGGGGAGGAAAGCGATCAGGATGTTTCATGACAGCCTCAACTTTGGAGGTTCATGGGGAGTTCAGCGGAAATAGTCCAAGAGTTGGCGTGGAACTTGTTTGGTACGTGTCAAACTGGTTCAACTTAGTAAATTGGGACAAGTCTATGAAATACGAGTCAGCTGTAGAAAGCAGCGCGAACAGGTCACCAGCTTCGGCGGAAAATCCGCCAACGACCTATAGCAAGGCATCTCTGAGCACGACCAAACGGATTCTCGATCTCTTGATCGCAATCCCGGTTCTGTTCTTTTTGTCGCCATTCATGCTGCTCGTAGGATTACTCATCCGCCTGCAAGATGGTGGTCCGGTCTTTTTTGTTCAGGAACGGCGAGGCTTTGGCGGCACGTCTTTCACCTGCATGAAGTTCCGCACAATGCGCTCCGATGCCGAGGATGTTCTGGGCAACCTGCTTGCGACCAATGCAGATATGGCCTCCGAATGGCGCACAACCCAGAAACTTCGCGACGATCCGCGGATCACGAAAATGGGCCATTTCTTGCGCAAGACAAGCATTGATGAACTGCCCCAATTGCTCAACATCATCCGTGGAGAAATGTCCGTGGTTGGTCCTCGTCCAATTGTTGAGGACGAAGTGCGACGCTATGGCGATCACATCAAGAGCTACGATTCCGTCCGGCCAGGCGTAACCGGCCTGTGGCAGATCAATGGCCGCAATGACACGACCTATGAAGAACGCGTTGCGCTTGATGTCAAATATGCGGAGAATGTATCCGTGTTCAGTGATCTGATCATTCTGGCCCGCTCTGTCCCGGCTATCTTGCTGCGGCGCGGCGCATACTAGGCCACCGCACGACAAATCGGTCCCAAAAGACAGAAACTCAAAACGCGTCTCCCCCTGAAACGGGAGGCGCGTTTTCTCTGTTGTCAGACAAACGAATAAAGGCCAGACACCGCGCTTAGCGCAGGAGCCATTGGCGGATAAAACCCGCTGCCCAAGTGATATGCATCGTCCCCGAGGCAAGGCCGGCAAGCAGCCCGCAAATTGACTGTTTCTTAAGCGCTATAAAGACAGACGCTGCCAGGAGCGCCGTCATATAAAACATTGGATAAATAAGAAAAAATGGCCAGACAAAGGCCCCAAGACTGGCCCCGACAAGGCCGAGCAGGTTCACAACCGGCACCAATTGGCGCAATTTGGGACGCGCTTTGTGCTTGATCAGATTGCGCGCCCGGCCCCGCCCATACGCATAATACTGCTTACCAAGCGCCCTAACGGTCGCGCGCGGAAAATAGGATAATCTAATATCCGCATCGAGCCAGATCTTGCCGCCCGCCAGCGCGAGCCGGTGATCATATTCAGCATCCTCATTGTGCGAGAAGCTCTCATCATAGCCGTCAATCTTGCGGAAATACTCAATATCAAAGCCCGCATGATGACCATGATCATAATAGCCCGACGCCGTCCCCCCGCGATGGGCAGACCCGCCTGATCCGAGCGGCGTGTCCACAATCCACGCATTCGCTTTCTGGAAACAACCCGTCCCCACCGCATCCATACACACCACAACGGAGGCCGCCCCCGTAGCCACCATCGCATCGGCCACTTGAGTGACAAAGCCTGCCGGATAGATCGAATGCGCATCACACCGGACAAGATACCGCGTCCCGGCGGGAGCAGATTTCGCGACGAGATTGATCGCAGCGCTCTGCAAGCGTTTCGGATTGTCGATCACCGACAGATTGGGAAACTCGTCCCCCAGCATACGAACAATCTCGACCGTCCGGTCCGTGCTGCCGCCATCAGCCACCACAATGGGCACATCCGCCAATCGGGCGTCCCCTGCAAGCAGAGAGCGGATACAGGTCTCGATATGGGCTTCCTCATTGAGGGTCGGAATCGCAACAAGAATGCTGCGAGCCTCCGCCAAACCCGATTTGTCCGGTTCAGTATGTGTCTGCGTCCCCATCCTGTGCCCCTTAGTCCCTCTTGTCCACCGCGACAGCCTGTCCGGTCTCCTCACCGACGGGTTTAACCCCCGCCCAGTTATCAGAACATTGCGGCGTCTGCAGATCATCAGACCGGCGGAACGACATACATTTATAGTCCGCCCTCACCGGCGCAGAAAATGTCGGCGCGCCATGCCATTTATATTGCTGCTGTGTGCCGGTCCACAGGTTCGCAATAATCCGCCCGGGCGTTTGCGGCACAGGTGTCGTCTCTTCGGGGCGCTCATAGACCAGTTCATTGTCCACATACCAGCGGATCGTCTCCGGCGTCCATTCAAACGCATAGAGGTGGAAGTCCTTGGTTGCATCAAACCCGAGCTCATGCCAGAGCGCGGCCCCCTCTTGGCCATTGGTAAACCAGTTCAAATAAATCCGGCGCGTATCCTTGCCCAGCACTTCGAAATCAATCTCGTCATGCGGATCGCCAAAATAAGGCCCCGTATGAGTGAAAAACGAGGTGACCAATCCGCTGCCCACAGGCGCACGCATCACGACCTCATAGCGGCCAAACCCGTAGCGTCCGCGCCTTTGATATTCGCCGGACGTATACGCATTGGTCGGGCTCGCCTGATCCGACAGCCGCAGCGACATGCCCTCGGCATCAAACCCGATATGATCGGTCGCCCAGCCCACTTGCATGAAATGCCCGACATTATCGAAATCAGAGCGATACCACCCCTCATCATCATGCATATCCTCGAACCAGTTTACGAAACTGGCCCCCGATTTATAGGTATCATAAGACAAATCCGGGCGCACAAGGGGCTTGGGCAGGAGAAAATACCCAATAATCAGAACGATCAGCAGCGCAAAAAGCAAAAACCAAACGCCAAACCGTGCCGGAGCTTTGGGAGAATCATCAGCCATAAGCAGGTCTTTCCTTGCGCCATTGCAGCGGTTTCGCGTTCAGATCATTAGATCGCCAGGGTTAAAGCTTGGCAATCATCACCGCTCGAACTTGCAATAGAGGGGCCAGACAGCAGGCGTCTAGCAGGTTTTGCACCCTGACCCTTTTATCAAGGATCAGAGAGTTTCAACGCTGACACCCCCTGAATATATGAATAAAAGATTAACGCTTGCATCCGCAGCCGCTTTGTGATGAATGCTCGGCTGGTTTTGAAAGGTGACAGTCTCATCGAGTTGAGGTTTTTAGCGCGCCCAGTGTCTCCATGAACCTGCCGCATCTTGAACACATTCAGAGTGTTTTCAGACAGTTCAGTTTACGATTATGGAGTTCCCCATGTTCAGACCCCTACGAACCCTTCTGGTGTCCACGGTTGCGCTCGCCGCAGCCGGACCGGCACTGGCCGACGACCAGATCCACATTCTCGGCTGGCTCGAGCACGCCAATGTCACCTCGGTCGACATCCGCGTCGATGCCAAGCTCGATACCGGCGCCAAAACATCCGCCATTCACGCAGAAATCCTCAGCCGTGACGCACTCAACGAAGATGAAGTGCGCGAATTGGGTCTTGAAACCGACGATGATGAGGAAATCCTAGACGTCAGCGACGTAGCCGAGGACAATCGCGGTAAGGTCGTTGTGTTCCGGATCTCCAATGAAGACGGCGAAGACCGCATTCTCGAGCGCGAAGTGATCCGCACCGTGTCGATCAAAAAGCGCGGTGGCGGCGTCGAAAAACGCCCGGTTGTCGAACTGGAGCTGTGCATTGCCGGCATTCTCGTCGATGGCGAAGTGAGCCTTGCCGACCGGACCACATTCAACTATCCACTCCTGATCGGTCGCGACATGCTTGAAGAGGGTGATATCGCCGTCAATCCTGACGCTGATTACACCGCGTCCGCTCGGTGCTAGCGACATAGACACAAGCCAGAGCCAGCGGGCGGGAAACTCGCGGGCTCAGCGCGGGAGGGTACCTCATTTATGGTTCGCATGCAAATTCTGATTGTTGTGCTGATCCTGTCCGCGCTCTCCGGGGCCTTGTTCGCCTATAAAGTGACCAAGCTCGGCTTTCCGGTCACGCCCAATCAGGACCAGTCCGAGTTTTATGTCGAAGCGCGCGTCTCGTTCACGGGCGGCACCGGCCCTGTCTCCGTCAAAGCCGCTTTGCCCAACAGCGCCGCCGGATTTGCCGTTCTAGAAACAGATGCGCTGGCCACCGGCTTCGGCGTGCTCGAAGAGGCGGACGAGGACGGCAATGCCATGTTCTTCGAGCAGCGCTCAGCCGAAGGCCCGCAAACCGTCTTCTATCGCGTTCGCGGCTATCGGGTCGATTCCTCGAACGTGGCCAGATCAGGCGGCCGGACCCCCGAAGCCGTCTCGCCCTTTGCAACAGACCTGCGCAAACGCACCCTCGGCACCGAACCGACCCCCTTCCTGCTCGCGCTCGATGACATTATTGAGCTTGGACAGTCCCGCTCCGCCGACGACCGCAACTTTGTCCGCAACACCGCACTTATTCTCGCAGATACCCGCGACGAACGCGTTGAAACACTGATCGAGGATGCGGCAACCGATTTACGCGAGCCCGAGCGGCTTCTGGTCACCGTCCTGCAAGCGGCAGAAATCCCCGCCCGCCGCGTTGTCGGCCTTCCCGTACGCGCCGAACAGGCCGCCGTCACCCCGCGCATCGCCATTGAAGCCTATTTCGAGGACCAATGGCACCGGATTTCCCCGCGCACCGGCAGCGTCACCACCGATGATGTGTTCATTCCGCTCAGCTATGGCGAAGCCCCGCTTATCAGCGGCGAAGGCACCATCGGCGAGCCGGACATCAGTTTCAGCGTTCGCAATGTCATCAATGACCGGCTCGAACACGCGCTGTGGACCAGCCGCGCGGACGCCCCCATTGTCAGCTGGGTATCGCTTCTGTCCCTACCGCTAAGTACGCAAATCGTATTCAAAGCGATTTTCCTCGTCCCCATTGGCGCTCTGGTCATCGCCTTCTTGCGGCAAATGGTTGGTGTCAGCACATTCGGCACCTTCATGCCGGTCCTGATTGCGCTGTCTTTCCGCGAAACCGGGCTGTTTAACGGGATCGGTCTCTTTGTCGGACTGGTCGGCGCGGGGCTATTACTGCGCGCCTACTTCTCAAAGCTACATCTCTTATTAGTACCGAGGCTAACGGCAGTGCTGGCCATTGTCACCTTGCTCATGGCCTTCATCGCGCTTTTGGGCAATGCCGCAGAATTTCCGATCGGCCTGTCCATTTCGCTCTTCCCGCTGGTGATCCTGACCATGACCATCGAGCGCATGTCCATCATGTGGGAAGAAGTCGGCGCACGCGAAGCCCTGATCCGTGGTGCAGGCTCAATCATTGCGGCGATCATCGCCTTCCTCATCGTCTCAAACGAGCGGATCGAATATCTCGCCTTCGTCTTCCCCGAATTGCTTCTGATCATCGTGGCGCTGGCCGTCCTGCTTGGTGGGTATAATGGCTACAAACTGTCCGAATATCTGCGCTTTAACATGTTCGGCCAGAAGCTACCCGGCCTCGAGGACACCGAATGAGGCTGGTGCCGAAACTTGCCGCGCCGTGGCGTCTGAAGGCCAATCACATATTGGGCATTAATGGCCGCAATCGCGACTATGTGGCCCCGTTCAATGACCGCCGCTTCTATCATCTGGTGGACAATAAGCTGACCACCAAATCTATGGCGCTCAAAGCGGGCGTCACCGTGCCGAAACTGATCGGACGTGTGGACTATACCGGACAGGTCAAATCACTCCCCGACATGCTCAAAAATGCCGGAGACTTCGTGATAAAGCCAGCGCGCGGGGCCGGCGGCGGCGGTATCATTGTCGCCGATGGTGTCGACGAGAACGGGCTGCGCAAAGCCAGCGGCGCACGCATGGTCTGGCCCGAGGTCAAATTCCACATCCAGAACATTCTGTCCGGCATGTATTCGCTCGGCGGCGACGGCACCGACATTGCTGTCATCGAGGAGCGGCTCTATCCGCACTCGATTTTCAAGACACTGGCCTTTTCCGGCGTGCCCGATGTCCGCGTCATCGTGTTTCGCGGCGTGCCGGTAATGGCAATGCTGCGCCTGCCAACCTCCGAATCCGACGGCAAAGCCAATCTGCATACGGGCGGGGTCGGCGTGGGCATTGATCTGCCGACGGGGGTCACGACCCTTGCCGTCCAGCATGACAATACAATCGACAAACACCCCGACTTCCTGACCCCGCTGACCGGCCTGCAATTGCCCGGCTGGAGCGATGTTATGGCGCTCGCTACGGACATTGCCACCGCCGTCCCCGAGCTTGGCTATGTCGGCGTTGATGTGGTGATCGACGAAGTGCGCGGGCCGACCCTGCTCGAGCTCAATGCGCGCCCCGGCATCGCCGTCCAGATCGCCAACCGAAAAGGCCTCTCCGCCCCGCTCAAAGCGCTCGCCCAAATGGATGAAATCCCCGAAGGCCGTGAGGTCCGCATTGCGCTGGCCGAAAAACTATGGACCGAGGCGACCCAGCCGAAACCTAGCTAGACCGCGCAAAAAACGCTGCATAGAACGCCTGCGCCTCGTCCGCCATCAACCCCGTCTCGACGCTCACACCGCCCGCCCGCAACCGGTCAAACCCGCCCGCACCATTCGGATGCACATCCGCAATCGGACACACCAGCCGCGCAATACCCGCCTCCAGCAACAGCGCCGAACACGCCGCCCCGCCCGCCGACCGCGCACGGCATGGCTCAAGCGTGACATAAGCCGTCGCCCCGCGCGCTGCATCCGCTGCCAGCCCACCCAGCGCCAAAGCCTCGGCGTGAGCGGTCCCGCCGTCTCCAGTTGCCCCTTCCGACAGCACACGCCCATCAGCTCCAACAAGCACACAGCCCACCGCCGGATTCGCCCCCGTGCGCCCCGATTGCGCCCTGGCAAGCGCAAACGCCCGCACCATCATCGCACGATCTGCCTTGGAGAACGCGGCGCTCATGCAAACACCACCGTCCGCTGCCCGTTAAGGAAAATCCGCCCCTCCGCATGCGCCGCCACAGCGCGCGCCAATGTACGCGCCTCGATGTCGCGCCCCTGCGCAATCATTTTCGCAGGCGTCGCGCGATGGTCCACCGGCTCGACTTGCTGGGCAATGATCGGCCCTTCATCAAGATCAGCCGTAATGTAATGCGCCGTCGCCCCGATCAGTTTGACGCCTTGCCTGTACGCCTGATGATAGGGCTTTGCGCCCTTGAAACTTGGCAGGAAGGAATGGTGGATATTGATGCACCGGCCTTGCAATTGCCGACACATATCGTCCGACAAAACCTGCATATAACGCGCAAGGATCACCAGCTCGCTGCCGGTCTGCGCGATGATCTCGGTCAATTTGGCTTCGGCAGCAGGCTTTGTCTCGGCCGTGACCGGAATATGGATGAAAGGCAGATTATCCCGCTCGGCATGCCATTTCGCATCCATATGGTTTGACACAATCGCCGCCACATCAATGCCAAGCCGCCCGCGCCGATAGCGATAGAGCAAATCGTTCAGACAATGATCAGCTTTCGACACCAGGATCAGCGCTTTGGGCTTTTGCTGCGACGGCCGACATGAGACTTGCATGTCGAGCCGCCCCGCAAGAGCCTCAAGATCGGCCTTGAACGCATCCGGATCAAGCGTGCGGTCCTGATCGGTAAACTCCGAACGGATAAAGAACATCCCCGTATCCGGATCACCATAATCATGGCTCTCGACAATGTTCAGCCCGCGCTCGGCCAGAAAGCCCGTCACCGCAGCGAGAATGCCGACGCCATCCGGGGCCGTGCAGCGCAGAATATGATTGTCTCCCTCCGCCGTCTCGACCTGTCCGATCATGGCAAATCGGGCAGCGTTTTGGCTCTCGCCTCATCGAGATAGCGCACGGCGGTCGGGACAAGATCACCCCCGAGCTCGACCAGGAGCGGATTGCCGGTTGGAATTTCAACACCCGTAATCATCTCGTCCGGCACATCAAACAAATGCTTGACCAGAGCCCTAAGCGAATTGCCATGCGCCGCAATCAAGAGGTTCTCCCCACTGGTCAGCTTCGGCGCAATCGCTTCGGTCCAATACGGCAAAACACGCTCAAGCGTCAGCTTCAGGCTTTCGGTCATCGGCACATCCAGCCCAGTATAGCGCGGATCAACGCTAGGATCGAACTCGGCGCCTTTTTCCATTGGCGGCGGCGGCGTGTCATAAGAGCGCCGCCAGATATGCACCTGATCCGCGCCATGTTTCTCGGCCGTTTCCGCCTTATTGAGCCCCGTCAGACCACCATAATGCCGCTCGTTCAGATGCCAATCACGCGTCACCGGCAACCAGCATTTGTCCATTTCCGCCAGCGCCAGCCAGAGCGTGCGAATGGCGCGGGTCTGCACGCTGACAAAGCATTCGGAAAACGCGATGCCCGACGCGGCCAGCATTTTCCCAGCCTCGCGCGCCTCACCCTCGCCCTTCTCGGTCAGATCAACATCCCACCATCCGGTAAACCGATTTTCGAGATTCCACTGGCTTTGGCCATGACGCAAAAGAACGAGCTTGGGCATGCGAGATATTCCTTCAATAAGTTCAAGCCTGTTTTGCGGTTGCTAGCCCCCAAGATCAAGCCCCGACCGTCTCGATCAGATCAAGGAAGGCCACAATGACGTGATAGCCGGTGGAGGCGGGCATCGTCGTCGCCAGCAATGTCCCGTCAGCGGCAAAATGATCCTTCCACCCGCCTTGACCCGTCAGATACGCGTCCATCAACAGGTCAAACGAACGAACCGCACGCTCAGCAGCCGCTTCATCACCCGCCCGCATCATGGTCAGATGCGCCTTGAGCGCTTCGGTCTGTGGCCAGGTCCGCGCGGACGTGTCATGCGGAATGGCGAGACGCGTAACCGATTGGACCGCCCTGCCCGTCTCCTCAAGCGTCTCGCAGGCAAACGCGTAAAGCCGGTGCGCCTCGGCCGGCAGTTCAGTGCCAGACAGCCGCGCATAGCGCTCAAACAGCCAAACCCACTCAAACTGATGCCCCGGCTCGACAATCTCGCCCGCTTCGCCGTCTGGAACGGACCAATCAGACCGGTCAAACACCTCCCCAAGCGTGCCCGTCTCCGGGTCAATAAACCGCTCAAGGCAAAGCGCAGCCAACCCGCCCGCCCGCATCAGATGCGCTTGAGACCCCGTCGCCGCAAACGCTTCCAAACACGCTTCAAACAAATGCATATGCGGGTTCTGCAACCGATACGGCCCGCGCGGCAACATTTCATCATAACCGCCCGAGGGCGCAGCCATATGACGCTCAAGCGCGGCCAATGTCGCATTGATGCGGTCTTCGGTCTGAAATCCCCCAGCATGCGCAGACGCCATCGCCAGGAGCGCAAAGGCGGTGTCATACAAGTCCGTCTCTTGCGCAACGGGCTGGCCCGCCTCCAGATCAAGGGTGCGGGCAAACAGGCCATCGCTCGTCCTGCAAGCGGTCTCGAGCGTTTCAAGCCCGAACCCGATCAACTCATCCGCACGCCGGGGCCGCCAGCCAAGCTGCTTTGCCGCGACGAACATATAGGTCTGGCGCGCCTGCACCCGAACCCGCGCAGTGGCCGAAACAATCGGATCATGGTCCAAATCAAGCGCTTCTCGAAACCCGCCATCGCCAACGCCCTGTTCAGCCCAGAGCGGAAAGCAGGCATCAAGCAGCCATTCGCGGGCCCGCTGCGCCCTTTGCCGTAATGGACTGATGACCATTATTTACATTCCCCTCCAGCCAAATAGGCTTATCGTGTTTGTTTCCGACTCTGCTATCAATAGCAGAACTGAAATTCCAGTGTGCATGCAGGAAATCCATTGACCGACACTATATTTTTCCCACTTGCAGGCTTGATCGCGATTGCAATGGTTTCGCTAGCGATGCGCCAGTCGGGCGGAGCCTTGCCCACAGGATCGGTTTCCGGCGCAGACACCGACTATCGCATCATCCGCGTTGCTGGTGTTGAATTGAACCGTTTTGTGCCAAGCGATTACACAGATTACGCGATCGTTTCGACCGATTCCGGACCTGTCTTGCGGATCACACCGACGCAGGATTTCTTCCCCGCCAATCCCGACAGCGGCCCCCACTTTCGGCTGGCCCCTGATCTTGAAACCGTCTTTTCCGGACGGGAACTTCGGATCAGCGTGCGCGTCAGGTCAACCGCTCAGGACGGCGCGACACAATTCGAGCTGAATTATTTCGCAGGCCCAGAGGGACAATCGGGCTGGCGGCGCTTCCAATTAGGGCCGAATTTCCAGAATTTTTCCTTCGAGTTCACCGTGCCAACGGCAAATCAGGACCAAGGTGTCGATTTTCTTGGTATCAGACCCGTGATTGATGGTAAGGGCGCAGGCATCGAAATCGAAAGTCTGACATTCGTAAATCTACATTTATGGCGTAACGCACCGCCATCGGCCGGAGGAAGACGATGACATTGCCAACAGCGCAGGCCGCAGGTCGCCGTGTAATTGACCTTGAGGCAGAGGCTCTACGGGCCCTTTCCGCCAGCCTCGGCGCAACCTTCGATACCGTTATCGACGTGCTGCTCGATCTGAAGGGTGCATTGATTATTTCTGGCATGGGTAAGTCCGGACATATCGGCCGGAAAATGGCCGCAACCCTGTCGTCTACGGGCACCCCGGCAATCTTTATCCATCCAGGCGAAGCCAGTCATGGAGATTTGGGGATTGTCGGCCCACAGGACATTGTGATCGCACTTTCGCGCTCTGGCGAAACCAGTGAGTTGGGCGATCTGATCGCGCACACACGGATGCTGGGGATTCCCTTGATTGCCATCACCGCCCAAAAAGACAGCACACTGGCCAAAACCACCCCGCATGCTTTGATCCTGCCCGATATTGCCGAAGCCTGTTCGGTGACCCGTGCACCAACCACCTCCACAACCATGATGGCCGCCCTCGGTGATGCGATCGCGGTCGCCCTGCTCGAGCGCAAAAATTTCACGCAGGAAGATTTCAAGCGCTTCCACCCGGGCGGCAATCTTGGGGCGATGCTGAGCACCGTGGCCGATTTGATGCGCACAGGCGAAGCCTTGCCGCTGGTCCCGCAAGACACAGCTATGGACGCAGCGCTGGAAATGATGGGGCAAAAAAGGCTGGGCTGCGTCGGCGTGACCAATCCGGACGGCACATTGGCCGGCATTCTGACCGATGGCGATGTCCGGCGCATCATCACCCAGAATGACGTCTCCAAACCGCTACATCTTGCCATGACAGCAACCCCCTTTACCCTGCCACCGGACACCCCCGCTATGGAAGCCGTCGCCATGTTGAACGCTCGGGAAATCTCACAAGTCTTCATTGTCGAAGATGACCGGCCGGTCGGCATCGTCCACATGCACGATTTCCTGCGCGCGCAAATCGGCTAGCCGCTGGCCAAGACATGTCCAAAACGATAGAACCTAATCCGACGGAGGTGACGAAAAGCGACGCAATGTTGGAACTGAACAGTCTCAAAAAGAGTTTCGGGCAGACCGTCGCCGTCGACAATATCTCATTGTCGATCGGGAAAGGCGAGGTGCTGGGCTTTCTCGGGCCAAATGCAGCCGGAAAATCGACCACCATCCGCATGATTGCGGGCGTACTCAGCCCCGATTCCGGTGATGCGGTGATCAATGGTCACTCCATCGTCACAGATCGCCAGACCGCCCAGCGGCAATTGGGCTATCTGCCCGAAGGTGCTCCGCTCTATAATGAGATGACCCCGCCTGGCTTCCTGCGTTTCCTCGCCAGCGCGCGCGGCCTCGACACTGCCAAACGCGAAGCGGCCGTCGAACGGGTCATCGCGGATGCCCGTATTGGCTCGGTCAGCAATAAGCGTATTGGCGAGCTCTCCAAAGGCTTCCGCAGACGCGTCGGGCTTGCCGGCGCCATCCTCACAGATCCGCCCGTCCTCTTGCTTGACGAACCAACCGACGGGCTCGACCCCAACCAGAAACGCGCCGTCCGCGCCCTGATCGCGCGCATGGCACCGGAAAAAGCCATCCTGATCACCACCCACACGCTCGAAGAAGTCCCTGCCATGTGTTCGCGTGTCGTCGTGATTGATGGCGGCCGGATTGTCGCCGATGATACGCCCGAAACGCTCGCCGAAAACGCGGGCGGTCTGGAAGCGGCATTTTCCGAGCTGACCCTCGCTGCGGAGAAACCGACCGCATGAGCACCGCACAAGACATCTGGCAGTCCTCGACCAGCTCTTTTCTCGGCTTCCGCGCCGTCTATGTCCGCGAAGTGCAGACCTATATCCGCACGCCTATGGCCTATGTCTTCCTCGCCGTCTTCCTGCTCTCGCTGGGCGTTCTGACATGGGAAGCGGGCGGCTTTTTCGAAACCAACAGAGCCGACCTTGCCCCGTTCTTTGTCTGGCATCCCTGGCTCTACACCGTCTTCCTGCCCGCGCTCGCCATGCGGCTCTGGGCAGACGAGCAGACCAATGGCACCGACGAATTGCTTCTGTCTTTGCCCGTCGGTCTTGGCGGACTGGTGCTCGGCAAATTGCTTGCCGCATGGACCATCACCGGCTTTGCGCTGATCCTGACGATCCCCATGTGGCTGACGGTCAACTTTCTCGGCTCACCGGCGGCGGTCGAACTGTCATGGATGAACCCGGGCAGCCTGTTCAAATGGCTCGGCGCAAACGTGTTTGGCGGCGCGGACAATGTCGCGATTTTCGTCACCTATCTGATGAGCTTCCTGATGGCGGGCGCGTATCTGTCCATCGGCCTCGCCCTGTCGGCCATCGCGCGCAATCAGGTTACCGCCTTCATCATGTCCGTCTTTGTCGCCTTCATCCTGACCGCAGCGGGCTGGCCGGTCGTCCTCTCCGGCGTGACCGACAGTTTCGGCGTCGATGCGGCCGACAGCGTGGCGCGGCTTTCCTTTCTCAGCCATTTCGAAGCGGCCCAGCGCGGCGTGCTCGAATGGCGGTCGGTGATTTACTTTACCGGCTTTATCGGCCTCTCTTGCATGTTGTGCGGCCTCTGGGTTGCGCGGTTGAGGGAGTAAGCCAGATGATCGAGAAATTCTTCACCCCGCTCACCAGCCTCTTCCTGATTGCGATCTTTTTCCTGTTCAACGGATTGATCCAGCCGCGCATGGCCTCATGGCGTGTGGATTTCTCCCAAGGCGACCAATATACGCTCAGCAAAGGCACAAAGCAGACCCTCGGCGAACTTGCCGAGCCGGTGGACCTCACCTTCGTCTATTCGCGCACCCTCGGACAGGACTTCCCCGTCATCCGCGCCTATGCCCAAAGAGTGCGCGAACTCTTGCAAACCTATGAAAATGTCGGCGGACGGCAATTGCATCTCGTCGAGATCGACCCCTCCCCCTTCTCGACCGCCGAAGACGAAGCCCTCGCCGCAGGCATCAGCGCCTTGCCCACAGGCAGCGGCGACCCGATCTATTTCGGACTGATCGGCCGCAATGCGGTGGACGACGAACTGGTCATCCCGTTTCTCGATCCCGAGCGCGAAGCAACGCTGGAATATGATCTCACCCGCCTGATCGCCCGGCTCGACAATCCCAAACCGGCCACCATCGGCATCATCACCGACCTGCAAAACTTTCAAGGCACGGGCACCGAAACCGACTATTTCGTCCTGCGCGAGATTGCCGCCTCCTACACGGTCGAACCGATTGCGCCTGATTTCCTGACCATTCCGGACAATGTAGACATTTTGCTTGTTGCCCACGCCGCCGACCTGACCAACCGGCAGACCTATCTCATCGACCAGTTCATCCTCGAAAAGGGCCGCGCGCTGATCCTTGTCGATCCGGCCTCCAAAGCTGCAGCGGCCGCAGGCGGCGTGTTCAGCACCAGCAATGGTCTAACGCGGTCTGACCTTGGCGCCTTGGGCGAAGCGTGGGGCATTAACCTCCTGACCGAGGCGGTCGCCGACGCCACCCATGCCCTGCCAATCGGAGTGGAAGAAAACGGCAGCGTGATCGAAATGGGCCAGCCGCTCTTTATTGGCCTCCCCCGTGCGCTCATGTCGTCAGACGATCTCGTCACCGCGCCGCTCTCGCTGACCTTGAACCTCGGCGCGCCGGGCGCATTGCAAGCCTTCCCGCCCGACGGAGTGACCTTCTCCACACTGGTGCGCACCGATGACGCGCCCTCTTTCATTGATCCCGAACGTGCCAGCGTAGACATGCCGCCGCAGGACGTCTTGCGCGCCTACGAGGCCGAAGACGGCTATCTCGTCATTGGCGGACGCTTGAGCGGCATTCTGCCCACCGCCTTTGCCGACGGACCACCGCTTGCCGACCTGCCCGACGACCCGGTCGAGGCGGAACTCCTTGACCTCGCCAATGCCGAGCTTACCAATCACCTCACCCAAAGCGTCCAGCCGGCTGAAATCATCATTCTCGCCGATGCGGACATGCTCGATGACGGCTTCTATATCGACCCGCGCTCGGGCAATCCGGCCGGCGACAATGCGACCTTCATCCTCAATGCGCTCGACAATCTTGCTGGCGGCGACGCGCTGACCAATCTCCGCTCGCGCAGCCCGAACCAGCGCCCGATGAACCGGATCGACCGGATGCGCGACATTGCCCAGCGCCAATTCTTCGCCGAACAAGTCGAACTTGAAGACCGGCTCGCCTCCGCGCAGGCACGGCTCGAGCAGCTACAGGCAAACGGCATCGAACAGGGCTTCTTCTCCGGCGACCTCGAAGCCGATCTCAGCCCCGAAGAACGCACCGAACTGGCCGCCTTGCGCCAAAGCGTGATCGAGACCCGCTCCAGCCTGCGCGACATCGAACGCAATTTCCGCCGCGATATTGACGGCCTCGTCGGCTCCTTGCGCTTTATCAATATCTGGGGCGGGCCGCTCATGCTTGCCTTGCTCGGCTTTCTGGTATGGTTCAGACAGAAACGGCGGCTGGGATGAACGACGCAATCAGACAAAGGCGCAGACGCACCGTCATGGTTCTCGCTGGCATCACCGGCCTGCTCGCCCTGTTCAGCATTTTCTTCCAGACCGGAGACGCCGCCCGCCAACAGGGCGACCGCGCAGGCGCCTCCGTCTTCCCGCGCTTTGAACGCAAAATCGAACAGGCCCAGATCATCCGCATCACCTCGGCGGACACACAATACACCCTCAAACGCGTCTCCGAAGACAGCACCGACTGGGTCATGCTCGAATCTGGCTCCTATCCCGTGCGCGCAGACCGGCTGAGCGAACTGGCAAACGGGCTGACCGATCTCGTCTGGAGCGACCAACGCACGAGCGATCCCGAAAAGCTTGACCAGATCGGGCTCGGCCATCCTGAAACCGGCGGCGCAGGCGCGCTCATCGATGTGCAGGATGATGAAGGCCGCTCGCTGGCATCGCTCATCATCGGACGGCGACCGGACAAATTATATGGCCGCTTTCCGGACGAAAATAAAAGCTACCGGCTGTCCGGCGACATCCCTCCGCTCTATACCCGTCAGGCCTGGCTCGATCTCGACATTATCGACACCCAGCCCGATGCCGTCGCCGCCGTGCGCATCACCCAGGCCAATGGCCGCTCCGTGTTCGTCACCCGTCCCCCGGGCTCAAGTCAGCGCGCCTTCCGCCCCGCCCCGCCCTTCGAACGCGACACGCTGGTCAGCCGGCTCGCCATATCCGGCCCCGCCCTTGCGATCAGCCGGTTCGCCCCGCTCGACGTCAAACCCGCCGCAGCGCTGGAGACGCGGCCCCTCGGCCGCCACATCACCACCACACATGACGGGCTCGAAATTGATGTCTCCGCCTATAAAGACCCCGACGGCTTCTACGTCACGCTGCGCGCCATCGAAGCGGGCGAAGGGGCCGTACGGGCGCAATCCATCAATGACCGTGCAAATGGCTGGGCCTACCGTCTATCCGAATTTGACTGGAATGATTACACCCCGCGCGTCTCAACCCTTGTCCGCCGCCCAGCCCCCGTCGAAGAAGAGCCGCCCGCTCCCGTCAGGCCCGCAGGCCCGCGCCCCTTCTCGATCCCCAATCCGGAAGCCATTCCGCCCATTGACCTCGACCCATAAAAAGACCCGCAACACCAGAGCATTGCGGGCCAATTCAATTATTAGCAGCTAAGATCAGGCCGCCAGATTGCGCAGCACATAGTGCAGGATGCCGCCATTGCGGTAATAATCTAGCTCATTCTCCGTATCAATCCGGACCGTGGTCTTCGCGACAATCTTCGAGCCATCCGCCTTAGTGATCTGCACATCGAGGCTCTGGCGCGGCTTGATGTCATTAATGCCCTCAATCGTCACCTGTTCCTCGCCGGTCAGGCCAAGGCTCTCCGCGCTCGCCCCGTCAGCAAATTCGAGCGGCAGAACGCCCATCCCGATCAGATTGGACCGGTGGATGCGTTCGAACGAGCCAGCCACAACCGCCTTCACCCCAAGCAGAATTGTGCCCTTGGCCGCCCAGTCACGCGAGGAGCCATTGCCATAAAGATGACCCGCGAACACAACCAGCGGAACATTCTTCTCATGATACTTCATCGCCGCATCGTAAATCGGCATCACTTCGCCGGACGGATAATGTTTGGTCACCCCGCCCTCGGTGCCAGGCACCATCTGGTTCTTGATCCGGATGTTCGCAAATGTGCCGCGCATCATCACCTGATGATTACCGCGCCGCGAGCCATAAGAGTTGAACTCCAGCACAGGCACCTGATGCTCGCGCAGATAATCGCCCGCCGGACTGTCAGATTTGATATTGCCCGCCGGAGAAATATGGTCGGTCGTAATCGAGTCGCCAAACAGGCCAAGCACGCGCGCATTGTGGACATCGGCTGGTGTTTCCACATCCATCGTCATGCCGTCAAAATAGGGCGGGTTCTGCACATAGGTCGAGCCAACCGGCCAGTCATAGGTCTGACCGCCGGACACTTCGATGCCCTGCCAGGCTTCATCACCCTTGAAGACATCGCCATAGCGTTCGGCAAACATGGCTGGCGTGACCGCTTCGCGCATAATCGCCTGAATTTCGGCATTGGTCGGCCAAATGTCTTTCAGGTACACATCATTGCCATCCTTATCCTTGCCGAGACTGTCTTTCGCGACATTCACCTTGAGCGAACCGGCAATGGCATAGGCCACAACCAGCGGCGGCGAGGCGAGATAATTGGCCTTGATGTCCGGCCCAATCCGGCCTTCAAAATTCCGATTGCCCGACAAGACCGAGCAAGACACAAGATCGCCCTCGGCAATCGCTTTCGACAAAGGCGCAGACAGCGGGCCGGAATTGCCAATACAGGTCGTGCAGCCATAGCCGACGAGGTTAAAGCCAAGCGCATCGAGGTCTTTGGTCAGATCCGCCTTGTCGAGATAATCGGTCACAACTTGCGAGCCCGGCGCAAGCGATGTCTTCACCCACGGCTTGCTATCAAGACCAAGCGCCGCCGCCTTGCGCGCGACAAGCCCCGCCGCAATCAGCACGCTCGGATTTGACGTATTGGTACACGACGTAATCGCCGCAATAAACACATCACCATGCGTGACCGTATAGTCCGCGCCCTCGACCTTCACCGCCTTCGCGTCGGCCGGATCGGTATTAAACTCTTTCTGCATCGCCTCGAGGAACGCCGTATCCGCCTCCGACAAAAGCACATGATCCTGCGGGCGTTTTGGCCCTGAAATCGACGGCTGCACCGATGAGAGATCAAGCTCCAGCGTATCGGTAAACACCGGCTCATCCATATCCGGACGCCAATACCCTTGCGCCTGCGCATAAGCTTTCACAAGCGCCGTTTCGCGGCCCGTATCGCCAAGATAGGTCAGCGTTTCCTCATCCACAGGGAAGAAGGCACAGGTCGAGCCGAACTCTGGCGACATGTTCGAAAGTGTCGCCTGATCTTCGAGCGTCAGATTGGCGAGCCCCGGCCCAAAGAACTCGGTAAATTTCGCAACCACACCCTTGTCGCGCATCATCTTGGTGACGGTCAGCACGAGGTCGGTCGCCGTTGCGCCTTCGGGCAGTTTGCCGGTCAGCCGGAACCCGATCACTTCAGGGATCAGCATCGACACGGGCTGACCCAGCATCGCCGCTTCCGCCTCAATCCCGCCAACGCCCCAGCCGAGCACGGACAGGCCATTGATCATCGTCGTGTGGCTGTCGGTGCCAACACATGTATCGGGATAGGCCACCGTCTCGCCGCCCTCTTCCTTGGTCCAGACCGTCTTGCCGAGATATTCAAGATTAACCTGATGGCAGATGCCCGTGCCCGGCGGCACAACGCGGAAGTTCTCAAACGCCGAGCCGCCCCAGCGCAAAAACTCGTACCGCTCGCCATTGCGCTCATATTCCCGCTCGACATTGCGCTTGAAACTGTCCGCGCCGCCAAAATTATCGACCATGACGGAGTGGTCAATCACGAGATCCACCGGCACTTGCGGATTAATAGCAGAGGCTTCACCGCCAAGCTTCTCACTCGCATCCCGCATCGCCGCCAGATCAACCACCGCCGGAACACCCGTAAAATCCTGCATCAGAACGCGCGCGGGCCGATAGGCAATTTCCTGCGTCACCGAGCCGCCATTGTCGAGCCATGTCTTAAACGCGACAATATCGTCTTTCGTCACCGACTTTCCGTCTTCATTGCGCAGCATATTCTCAAGCAGAACCTTGAGCGACGCCGGAAGCCGCGAAATATCGCCAAGCCCGTTTTCCGCCGCTTTGGCGAGAGAATAATAGGTGTAGGTTTTCTCGCCCACGGTCAGGGTAGATTTCGATTTGAAACTGTCAAGAGATGCCATTTGGGAGGGCTCCGTTTTTATTCGGGTTTTCTGTTGGCCCTGTCTTATCGTGCAAGGGCACCAAGCGCAATCATAGCCGGTTGACGTGTTCGTTAATTTACGCGGAAAATCACGGCTCGCCGCCCTCTGAAGACGGGAGAATCGGGCAACAAAGCGCTTAATCGCTAGACCGGCTCGGCCCATTGGGCAAACCGCGTCGCCACCGCCTCATAGCTTGCCCGCTTAAACGGAATGATCAGCCCGGGCAAATCGCCAAGCTCGGCCCAGCGCCAGGCATCAAACTCCGGCGTATGCAAATCGAGCCGCACATCGCCATCAGATCCGGTAAAGCGCAGCGCAAACCATTTCTGCCGCTGACCGATATACGGCCCGCCGAGCCGCTTTTTCAGGTCCGGCGGGAAGTCATAATAAATCCAGTCCTCGGTCTCTTCGAGCACTTTGACAAGTTTGTGGGAAATGCCGATCTCTTCTTCAAGCTCGCGCAGAGCCGCCTCTTCGGGGCTTTCGCCCGCATCAATCCCGCCCTGGGGCATCTGCCACTGAAACGCCCCGCGCGAATTGATCCGGCGACCGACAAACACATGTCCGGCTTTCGAGAACACGGCCAGTCCGACATTCGGCCTGTAAAGCTCAGGCTTGCGGACCGGCTCGCTCATCTGGCGCCATCTGACGCAGCAGACACACCCAGCTGGGTCGTCTGGATTGGCCGCACCGCTGACGACGGAACCGCAGAGGCCGGTGCGAGCAGAATACCCTTACTCTCGAGCCGGCGGGTCCACGCAATGATAATGTCCATCGTCAATGGATAGGCAAACCCTGTGCCCAGCGCAGCGCCTTCCGTTTTGGCGATGGATTCAAGCTGCTGCAAACGGCGTTCAATCGCTTCCGCCTCAACCTGTGTATCAATGTTCTCATTGGCTGCTGCATAGATCACATCCTGCCGGTCAGCGGCAGCATCAAAGGATTTGGACGGCGTTGAGCCGTGCCGGAAGAAAGCCAGCCCGCGCTCCTGCAAGCGTTCAAAGACGGGCAACAAGGCGCCATCCGTGTCCGCAAATTTCTCGCCATTATGGTTGATGATTCCGTAAAACTCTGTGCCACCGCTCAGCAGACGGTCAAGACGCTGCCGGTTATCATCAGCCGTACCTCGCGCAAGCAAGGTCTGGCTGTGGGGCAATGTCCGGCCACGCTCATAGGCCTCCATCGGCACTTCAAGCAGGACTTCATGCCCTTTCTCGCGTGCGCGCCGGATCAATCTCGGGCTGGCATCGGCCACAAAAGACAAAGTGACCTCCGGCGGCAAATCATCAATCGCCGCATGGGTCTGGCGTGCCGATGTCCCGAGACCACCAACAATCAGGGCAATCACAGGCTGACCGCGTGGATTATCGAACGGACGGGCATTGCTCTGAGAGGGGGTCGAGATCGTAACCGACGCAAGCGTTGGCACCGGAGCGGTTTCCTCTGCGACGACCACAGGGGTCTGTGCGGTGTCGTCCAGAATGGTGATCGGGCTGAGGTCACTGTCGGCTTCAACTTGCCGATAGCTCTTCCCGACAGGCACGAAGACGCCATTGATCGTCATACCCTGAGGGCGCGGCGCAGGTGCGGGAGCGGCCACCGCAACGTTCTGAACAGGCGCAGGAGCCCGGGGGCCACCAGACGGGTCAGCCACACCCAGATTGGGCGAAGACGCACGACCGGCATCAGAAACGCGGCTTGTGCCCGGACGATCCGCGGCCGCCATCACTGTCGGTCCTCCGGATTGATCCACCAGCCGTGCGCGCACAGTACGCGGTGCATCCGGATTGGTCTCGAACAGAGCAACCACACGGCTTGGCCCTGCCGCAGCCGCATCTCCGGTAAAATGTATTGCTCCACCGGCAAGTGCCAGAACGCCGCCAAACACGGCAAGGCTCAGAAAACTATGATAAAACCCTGCGCGAACAGGCGATGGATCGCGCCGTTTAGTCTTGGCCATGAACAATAACCCTCTGATGAAATTCACTGTAGACCAGTAATTTCACTCAAACCCGTTAACAATCTGCAAAGTTTAGTTAACCCGCTCTACCAGCCACACTGGCGAACGTCGCCGGATCACGCAAGATATCAAGCGCTCTGTCCAGCTGGTAGTCCTCACCATCATAGCCCTCAGGCGGTTGATCGTCCGGAATATGCGGTCGACGACGCTCGGTGCCTTCTTCATTGGCCAGCGCGTTTGGCAGGTCGGATTCAGAGAACCGGCGAATACGCTCAAGCTCTTCCTCGGTCACACGTTCGGCAGCGACTTCAATATCGGGCTCGATACCCGTGCCCTGAATAGACCGGCCCGACGGCGTATAATACCGCGCCGTTGTCAGCCGCAGCGCACCACGATCAGCACCAAGCGGGATAACCGTCTGCACCGACCCTTTGCCAAACGATGTCACGCCCAGAACCCGCGCGCGCTCGCGGTCTTGCAAAGCCCCCGCGACAATCTCCGCCGCCGAGGCCGACCCGCTATTGATGATGACCATAATCGGCACATCCTTGAAAGCTTGCGAATTGTTGGCGCTATAGCGTTTGTCATTGAAAGAGTGCCGCCCAAAGGTCGAGACAACTTCGCCGCCAGACAGGAACAGCTCACTGACGCTGACGGCCTGATCAAGCAGCCCGCCCGGATTATTGCGCAGGTCCAGAACGAGCCCCTCGGGCTTGCCGCCGACCTCCCGCGCAATGCCTGCCAGCGCGTCTTCGAGCAATTCGGTCGTCAGCTCATTAAAGCCCGAAATCCGCACATAGCCGATCTCGCCTTCTTTGACTTCCCAACGGACCGATTTCGGCCGGATCACTTCGCGTGTCAGCGTCACATCGAACGGATCAACACCCTCACGCATGACCGTAATTGTAATATCGGTGCCAACTTCGCCGCGCATTTCCTTGACCGCATCATTAAGCGGCAGACCAACAATTTGGCGTCCATTGATCGCGGTCAGCAAATCACCACTTTTAAGACCAGCACGGCTCGCCGGCGTATCATCAATCGGTGCAACCACTTTGACAAAGCCATCCTCGGGCACAACTTCAATGCCCAAACCGCCATATTCGCCCGACGTATCGACCTGAATGGCGCGGAAGCTTTCAGGGTTCAGATAACCCGAATGCGGATCGAGCGAGGTCAGCATGCCATTAATCGCCGCCTCAATCGCCTCGCCATCATCAATCTCGGTGACATAATCGGACTGGACCCGCGCCAGAATATCTCCAAATATATCAAGCTTACCATAGGTCTCGGCCCGCGAATCCTGCGCCGTCGCGCCGGTCCAGCTTATCGAAAACATTCCGATAAAACCTGCACCCAAAATTGCTCCGACACCTACGCCTGCTAGCCAAGACCTCATGCTAAACTCCTAAATCTTCCAACCAATGCGATGATTATGACCTGAATTGTCAACTAAACAAACTGTCAGTTGCTCCAATTGTCACACCAATCAAGTCTACTGCGCCAACCAGTTTGCCGGGTTCTCCGACTTGTCATTTTTACGGAGCTCCAGATACAACTCCGGCGGCGGATCACGGCGACCGGACATGTGGCCAACCGGCTCACCAGCGCTCACTCTCTGCCCCGGCGCGCCATAAGTCTCCGCCAGTCCTGCCATTATGACAAGATAATCATCGCTTGTCTTTAAAATCAGCATATGGCCATAGCTGCGGAACACATCGGCATGTTCGATCACCCCATCAACCGGCGCAATCACCTGCGCATCCTGACGGGTGACAATCGTCAGCCCTTCCGACCGCCCCCCCGTCTGCCGACGCGCGCCAAAGGCTTCGGACACAAGCCCCGTAACCGGCCGCAACATCCCGCCAAGCTGCTGCGCCCCAAGCGGACGCAAGCCCGACATATCCGCACGCACCCGCTCGGCGGCCGGGCTACGGGCAGCAACCTGACGGACCGCAGCCGGTTTTCGCCCCGGCGCCACCGGCGCATCGCGTTCCAGCGCCACCAGCAAATCCCGCAGCGTCCCCGCCTCCCGCGCAAGCAGATCCGCCCGCGCCTGAAGCGCCGCCGCATCCGCACTGACATCCTCATATTGCGCCCGCTTGGCCGCAGCCAGCGTTTCAATCTCGCGTCGTTTAAGCGCCAGTGTCGCCTCCGCCGCTTCGAGCCGCGCCTGTTCGCGCAGGATTTGCCGCTCAAGCCGGTTCAGCGCCTCAATCTCCTCGCCAAGCGCTTCGGCCCGCGCAGACAATTCCGGCGCAACCGCCCCCATCACAATCGCCGTGCGCACCGAGCGGTTGACCTCGTCCGGCGACACAATCATTGCCGGTGGCCGGTGACGGCTCGAAGACGCAAGCGCTGCCAGCAAATCTTCCAGCGCCAGCTCATCGCTCAACAGATCAGAGCTCGCCGCAGACCGCCGGACTTTCAGCGCCACAAGTTCGCGCTCGGCATCACTTGCCTGCTGCTCGCGCCGACGGCTCTCCATTGCCGAGGCAATCAGCGTCTCATTAAGATTAGCCACATCGACCTGCGCGCCCATGCCCGCCGCCTCAAGCGCGGCAAGCTGTTGTTCGGCCGCCGCCTTCTCCGCCTCGAGCGCCTCAAGCTCCTCACGCGTAAACGTATCCGGCGCTGCCCCGATCAGAAACGGCAAACAGAATAAAAACAAAAGACGAGCAAGGCGCGACATGGGCCGGACCCTAGCCCGACTTACTAACCGGAGGATTAACCAAATACGGCTTTACGGCGGGCCGCTAACCAAGAGCGGCCAGCGCATCGGCCGGTTCAAGGCGGCGCGTATAGTCCTGATCAACATCCGCAAGTAGGATTTTGCCCGAACGGTCAGCCACGAAAGTCGCCGGAATGGGCAAGGCCCAGCCGGTCCCTTCATTAAAGGTCGGCAGATCCAGCCCGAAGCCCGAATACAACGCGACCAGATCGTCCGGCATATTGAAAGCAATGCCGAGCGCTTTGGCAAACCCGTTCTGCGCATCCGTCAAAATCGGAAAGCTCAGCGCGTTTTTCTCTTGGGTCGAGAGCGAATTGTCCGGCTTTTCCGGCGTCACACCAACAAGCTGGGCCCCGCGCGCCTGAAACTGTGGCAGCATATCCTGATAGGCTTTGAGCTCGAAATTACAATATGGACACCAGCCGCCGCGATAGAAATTCAGCACAAGCGGACCTTCAGACAGCAATTGGTGGATCTCGACCTGTTCACCGATCTGATTGGTCAGCATTGCATTGGGCAACATGTCACCGGCCTTAAGCGCCGAGCGGCCAATCCCTTCGGCTTCCAACTGCGCATTGACGCGCTCGATCGTAGCAATCGCTTCGGGCGGCATCCGTCCGGCAGAGGCTGCGCGGGTTTGCGCAAGAAGATCGGCAAGGGACATGGGACGCTCCGTTTCAGGCTGGCAAATCGAATGACCGCCAACAAGCCCCCTCGCGCCAATCACGCAAGTCAAGTTTAAGTGACCCAATGCCTTGGCATCCCCGCCCCATCCCGCATAGATTGCCCGCTATGGCAGACGCATCACCTCCCGCCCGGAAAATCGGCATCACCGAGACCGGCTTTCTAACCGATAGCTGGTATCTCGCCGCCACCTCTGCCGAGCTCGAATCTGGCCGCCAATTCCGGCGCATTCTCCTCGGTGACCCCGTCATGCTCGGACGGACGGCGAGCGGCGAAGCCTTTGCCATGCGTGACATCTGCCCGCATCGGCTTGTGCCCCTGTCCGAAGGCAAACAGATCGAAACCGATGGCGCGCCCACCGTGCAATGCCCCTATCATGGCTGGCGCTTTGGCACCGATGGCCATTGCAAGCTGATGCCCTCGCTCGCGCCTGGACAAGAGATAGACCCCGCCCGTGTCCGTGTGCGCACCTATCCCTTGCACGAAGCCAATGGCGCAGTCTTCATCTACATCGCCCACGATCCGCGCAACACGGCCCCGCCTGTGCTCCCGCCACCCACTTTCGGCCCCCTGCCCGCAAAACCCAAATTCACACTCACCCGCACTTTCAACGCACATATGGATGACGCCGTGGTCGGCCTGATGGACCCCGCCCATGTCCCCTTTGTCCATTCGCAATGGTGGTGGCGTCCCCCCTCGGCCGGATTGAAACTGAAGGAAAAACCGTTCGAACCCCGCCCCCGCGGCTGGGCGATTGCCAAACACACACCCTCCTCCAACTCGCTCCCCTACCGCATCGTATTCGGCGGCGCAGTGACGACCGAGATCATCTTCCAGCTCCCCGGCTTTCGCTGGGAGATTGTCGAGAACGAGAAGACGCGGCTCCTAACGCTGACCTGCCTGACCCCCATCGCCCCAAAGGAAACACAGATCACGCAGCTGACATGGTGGACCGGCGCGCCGCTCTTAAACCTTGCCATCCCCCTCCTCAAACCCGCTGGCCACAAATTCCTCGATCAGGATGGCGATATGGTCGACCTGCAAAATCAGGGCCTCGCCTATCAGACAAATATGCTCTGGATTGACGATATAGACGTGCAGGCCAAATGGTATCAGATCCTAAAGCGCGAATGGGCAAACGCCCGCACCGAGCCGCGCGATTTTGTCAATCCGATAGAGCCGAGAGTGCTGCGCTGGATGAGCTAACCGGCCCCACGCAAATCGCCGCGCGTGGATGCCGCACATGACTTTTCACAGCTTTGCGCCCATATTGCACCCAACGCAGACATTAGGAGCGCGGACATGCAAGGCATTCTTCCGATCATTCTCTACATTGTCGCCGCCGCTTTGCTTATTGTGCTCGCGCTCGGCCTCATCAATCTGACCCGTAAAGACGCCAAACAGGCCAGCCGCTCAAACATATTAATGCGCTGGCGGATTGGTCTTCAGGCGCTGGCTGTCGGCGTGATCGTCGTGATGGGATTTGTCGCCGGCGCGATCAATTTCGGCTAAGGAACGGACAATATGGTCAAGCTCGACAAAATCTACACCAAAGCCGGAGACACGGGCAAAACACGGCTCTCAACAGGCGAGCCCGTCGACAAATGGCACCCGCGTGTCCGCGCCTATGGCACCGTGGACGAAGTCAATGCCGCCCTCGGTGTCGCCGCCCTCTATGCCAGCGCCGATATGCTGGACGCCATCCGCCGCATCCAAAACGATCTCTTCGATCTCGGCGCAGATCTCGCCACCCCCGACACCGGCAAAGATCTCGGCTGGGACCCTTTGCGCATTGTCGCCAGCCAAACCGAACGGCTGGAGGCTGAAATTGACGCCATGATCGAAAAACTCGAACCGCTCGACAGTTTCATCCTGCCCGGCGGCACCCATCTCGCCGCCCAATGCCATGTCGCCCGCACACTATGCCGACGCGCCGAACGCGAAACCGCCGAGCTCGCCGCAAGCAATGGCGAAACCGTCTCCGCCGAAGCGCTCGCTTACATCAACCGATTGTCAGACTGGCTGTTCGTCGCCGGACGCGTGGCCAATGAAAACGGCCGCGATGATGTCAAATGGGTGCCCGGCGCAAATCGCTAGCGCGCAGATTTATCCGCAGGCCCGCCCTTGAGCACATAATGCCGGTCGCAATACCCGCACACAACCTCGCCATCCAAGCCCATTTCGAGAAAAACGCGCGGATGCCCAAGCGCCCCGCCCTCGCCAGAACAGGCCACACGGTGATCGTCGGTCAATATGATTGCGGCTTTGTCAGCATCCTGTGTCATCGGTTCGCATCATCCTTTTACATTGCAGCGTGAAGCGCATGGGATTAGGTAAGGTCTCGACCTAGGTAGTTGCGGGCCTCATCCGCGTCAACTTTGAAAGCGCGCCCGATGACCACGCCTGATCTTGCCATCCATGTCCAGGGCTTGAACAAGATCTACGCCGCCTCGGGCAAAATGCCAGAAAAACACGCGCTCAAAGACCTCGATCTGGCCATCCCGCGCGGCTCAATTTTTGGCCTGCTTGGCCCCAATGGCGCTGGCAAATCCACCTTTATCAACACGCTGGCCGGCATGGTCACCAAAACGAGCGGCGCGGTCACCGTCTGGGGCTTTGACATCGACAAACACCCAAGACAGGCCCGCGCCGCCATCGGTGTCGTCAATCAGGAAATTGTCAGCGACCCGTTCTTCACGCCCGAAGAATCGCTTGAATTGATGGCCGGTTTCTTCGGCGTCCCCAAGGCCGAACGCCGGACCCTCGAAATCCTCGAAGCGGTGGGCCTTGCCGACAAAAGAGACGCCTATGTCCGCCAGCTCTCGGGCGGCATGAAACGGCGGCTCATGGTCGCCAAAGCGCTGGTCCACGCCCCGCCCGTACTCATTCTCGACGAACCCACCGCAGGCGTTGATGTCGAGCTGCGCCGCTCGCTCTGGGCCTATGTCCGCGAGCTTCATGCGGCGGGCACAACCATCATCCTGACCACCCATTATCTCGAAGAAGCCGAAGAGCTGTGCGACACCATCGCCATCGTCAATCATGGCGAAATCATCGCCTGCGAGCCCACCGGCCAATTGCTCCGGCGGCTCGACCACAAAACACTAACCCTGACCCCCAAATCCCCGCTCGACGCAATCCCCGACACGCTCGCAGGGCTTGACACCGACCTGCGCGCGGACGGCAATCTCGCCATCACCTTCCGCTCCAGCGACACCGGCATCGGCCGCATCCTCGAAAAAGTCCGCGAGGCCGGCATCTCCATCGCCGATCTCGCCACCGAAGAACCAGACCTTGAGGACGTGTTCGTCGCGCTGACCAGCAATGTCTGATCCCGCCAAGCCCTCCAAGCGCGATCGACGTCTCCTCGCCCTGCTCCATCATCGCGAAAAACACCTGACCAAAGGCGACCCTATCGGCCTGCCGATCACCCCGACCAGCGCCTTCTTCCAGCCCGGCGAACCGGACGGCTCCTATTCCTACACGCGCGAGAACAATCCGACATGGGCCGCCGTCGAAGACCAGATCAGCCTGCTCGAAGACGCCCCCTCCGTCGCCTTCCCCTCCGGCATGGCCGCCATTGCCGCCACACTCTACAGCCAGCTGAGCGCAGGCGACACCATCCTCGTGCCGAGCGACGGCTATTTCGCCGTGCGCGCCCTCGCCGACACGTTCCTGACGCCCATGGGCATCAACACAATTAAGCGGCCCACCGCCGACTTTGCCAACGCCCCACTCGACGGCGTCAAACTCGTCTGGATCGAAACCCCGTCCAATCCCGGTCTTGATGTCTGCGACCTTGCCGACATGGCCAAACGCGCCCGCACCGCCGGTGCCATCAGCGTCGCCGACAACACGACCATGACCCCGGCCCTGCAATCCCCGCTCGACCTCGGCATCGACATTGTCGCCTGCTCGGACACAAAAGCCATGAACGGCCACGGCGACGCCCTGTTCGGCCATGTCGCCAGCCGCTCGGACACAATCATCGACCGCGTCCGGCTCTGGCGCAAACTCTCCGGCGCCATTCCCGGCCCGTTTGAAGCCGCCCA
>CALLCD010000187.1 GCA_938049795.1 uncultured Hyphomonadaceae bacterium
TTATCATAACTGGCGCCCTTGTCGGCTCATCCGGCGCTATCTTGTCCTACATCATGTGCAGCGCGATGAACCGCAGCTTCATTTCGGTCATCCTTGGCGGCTTTGGCGGCGATGATGCGGGACCGGCGACAGGCGGCGCAGCCAATCGCCCCGTCAAAATCGGCTCGGCAGACGATGCGGCCTTCATCATGAAAAATGCCTCAAAAGTTATCATCGTGCCCGGCTATGGCATGGCCGTCGCTCAGGCCCAGCACATTTTGAAAGAGATGGCCGAGAAGCTCAAAGAAGAAGGCGTCGATGTGTCCTACGCCATCCACCCCGTCGCAGGCCGCATGCCCGGCCACATGAATGTCCTCTTGGCCGAAGCGCAAGTCCCCTATGATGAAGTGTTCGAGCTTGAAGACATCAATTCGGAATTTTCCGCCGCCGACGTGGCGTTCGTCATCGGCGCAAATGATGTCACCAATCCGGCCGCCAAAACCGACAAGACCAGCCCGATTTACGGCATGCCCATCCTCGATGTTGAAAACGCCCGCACCGTCCTCTTCATCAAACGCTCGCTCGCCACCGGCTATGCAGGCGTCGGCAACGAACTGTTCTATCGCGACAACACAATGATGCTGCTGTCAGACGCCAAGAAGATGGTCGAAGATATCGTGAAGGCGCTTTAGGCGGGGCTGGTAGTTTGCCGGGATGTCACGCGTTCACCCCCGAACAATCCCCGCAAAAACCCCCGCATCGACATTCCCGCCAGACAGAATAAGGCCGACCTTTTTGCCCCGCGCCGCCTCGGGCAAATCAAACATCGCACATGCCAGCGCAGCCGCCCCGCCCGGCTCCACCACAAGCTTCAAATGCCGGAACGCAAAACCCATCGCGTCTTTAATCTGCTCATCAGACACAGCCAGCCCGCCCGCAACCCGCGCCCTGTTCACCGCAAAGGTCAGCCCCCCCGGCTGCGGCGTCTGGATCGCGTCGCATATTGACTGCGCCCCATCGTCAATCCGGCAAATCTCTCCGGCCGCAAAGGATTTTCGATGATCATCAAACCCCAAAGGCTCCGCGCTCCAAAGCTTTGTCTGAGGGCTCATCGCTTCAAATGCCAGCGCCGCCCCCGCCAGCAAACCGCCGCCCCCCGCACATGAGATATAATGGTCAAGCACCGAACCCCGCGCGCTAAGATCTTCGACAAATTCCAGCCCCGCCGTCCCTTGGCCCGCGATAATATCCGCGTCATCATAAGACGGCACCAGCACCGCCCCACGTTCGCGCGCAATCTCAGCTGCGATCTCCTCACGCGACTCTCCCGCCCGATCATAAAAATGCACCTCGCCGCCATCGGAAAGCACGCCGTCCACTTTCACTGCCGGCGCATCTTCCGGCATCACAATCAGCGCCGGCATCCCGAAATGTTTTGCCGCCCGCGCCACCCCTTGGGCATGATTGCCAGAGGAAAACGCAACCACACCCGCCCGCATTTGCGCCGCATCCTCGATCTGCGCAATCCGGTTCGTCGCCCCGCGTATCTTGAAACTGCCCGTGACTTGCAAACATTCCGGCTTGATGAAAACCTCTGCCCCAACCCGTTCGTCCAGCGCATCATTTCGCAAAACCGGCGTGCGCACAGCCGTTGCCGCCACACGTTCCGTGGCCGCTTGCACATCCGCAAAAACAGGAAGAGGCGTTACAGACATATCCGCCCGTAACGCCTCTGTGTGAAGCCGTCAAACTCTGCTTATTCGAGCAGACGCAACTGACGTGCTGCAATCGACTGGAACACAGTATCAAGTTCAGCCGCGCGGATGTTGAAAGCGCGATCCGACACGCCAGCACAATTGGCAAGAATATCGAGCGCCGTCGCATTATCAATATCAACGGCGATAGTGTACACTTCAATCCCGTACTCGTCGCGGATCTGGGTGCACGCATCCTCGGTCAGGTTGTTCAGCGAACGGGCCGACAGATCGCCAATGTCCGGCGCCTGCCAGCAACGACCAGCCGCTCCGCGTTGCTGAGGACGCGCACAGCCATAATAGCCCTCGATCAGCGGCGCAATGTTCTGGCCATCAGTCAACAGGACAAGAACTTTCCGTGTCGACGCATCATCATAGGCGGTCGGCCGGTCCTGTCCGAAGAAATTTGCCCACTCAGAGCGCGGCGACAACATGCGCAACGCCCAGGTCAGACCAACATCCATATGCGTGCCGCCGGTGACCGGATACATCTCGTCAAGCTTGTCGACAAGCTGCGCACGGTCTTGGGACAGACCCAGCATCGCCACCGGACAATTCTGGTTTGGCCCGGAAATCGGACGCTGGAATGTCCACGGGAAAATATCACGTTGCCAGGGGCAAGCAACACCACCGCGGCGGAAGTATTCGAACTCGCTCGGATCGGACACACAGGCCTCGACCAGATCAATCCGGTTGCTACCAGGATTACTGATGCAAGCACGATCAACATCCATGTGCACATTGGTTAGAGCGGACGCGTCAGACTGCAAACACTGCACAATTCTTCCAGCATCAATCGAGAAGGCAGCATCGACTGGGTTGGTCGCGCCGGCAAAACTCGGAGGCGCTTGAAAACTACGCAATTGCGGCTCGATCAACGACGCATGCCAACGGAACCCGCGAACCACGTCATCGGTCAGCGGCGACTGTACGGTTCCAGCATTGGAGACACGGCGCTCACCCGGAGCCGACCGGATGCATCCGCGCCACTCAACAGGAGCAAAATCGCGCTCAATCGCTTGGCGGCTATAATTGGTTTCAGCTTCAGGCTCGAGCAGATAGCGGACACGATCCTGAAACGGAGCGTTGGGCACACTGCGCGTCCCATCCGCACCGGGCGAACGACTGGCTGCACGTGACGTGTCAAACCCGCCAGGACGTTCAGAATTGATGTTCACAGTGGTCGCCCAGGGCACAATGCCGACATAAGTCTGGCCGGGGCCAACGGCTTCGTCATAAAGCTGGTTTACAAAAGTTTTGGTCGCCGCGCGCATCAGATTGAACCGATTATTGCGGAACATCGAACCCGTATTATCAAGCGCCAGAACGATCTCGACATTTTGCGGTCCGCCCCCGCTTGCACCGCTGCGGGTTGTAATATCAACATCGCTGCGCCCGAACAGTCCGCCAAAAGACAGCGGCAAATTGGACCGCACCGTGGCCTGAATGCCGTCATCCTGTGCGCCCACTGTGGCAACCTCGACAGATGTGACATCCAAACCGAACACAGGGCCTTGAAGCTGTGCGGCCAGTGTCGCGTTCACGGCATCGGTCGCCAAAGCAAATCGCTGCGCATCCGGCAACTGGGTATTTTGCGAGTAGACCAGCGCCCCCGCCAGCGACGCGGCATCGGTAGCCGACTGCAACCGGGCATCCACACTGGCAATGCGTCTAAAATCAAGCGCAAAGCCCAAGATCACCAGCAGAGCCAGCAATATGATTGCGAAAATCGGAGCGATTGAGCCACGCTGGTCAGCTTTAAGCTGTTTGGTCCGGTTTGAGAAACTCTGTATCATTGCAAAACACCTTTAATATTTCGCCTGATAGGAGCAAGAATCCTGCCAATACTGCCAATGAGGGGATTTGATCTCCCAAATTCATCGAGAACAACCCAAGCGAATCATATAAATTCCATATGAAACAAAGATATATCCCTCTATCCATGTTTCGGAAAATTGCAGATACGCGCTAAATCCCCGCCAAGTCTTCGTCTGACATGTACCAATCGACAAACCGGCCAATGCCCTCATTCAGTCCAATCTTCGGCGCATAGCCATAATCGGCACAAAGCCTCGAAATATCCGCGCAGGTGCGCATGACATCGCCCGGCTGGTGGGGCTGGTGTGCAATATCGACATTGCGCCCGGTCGCACTGGCAACCGCATCAACCAGATTGTGCAAAGGTTCCGCCCGTCCGCTGCCCAGATTGTAGATCCGGTGAACATCCCCCACCTGAATGGCGTCCCGCTCCGCCAGCGCAACAGCCAAAACCCCCGCCACCGCATCGTCAATATAGGTAAAATCCCGTTCCATATCGCCATAATTGAACACGTCCAGAGGCTCGCCCGCCAGCGCCTTACGCGTAAAAATCCAGTACGCCATATCCGGCCGCCCCCAAGGGCCGTATACGGTGAAAAATCGCAACCCGATCTGCTCGATCCCGTACAATGAACTATAGGCCTGGCTCATCAACTCGTCGGCCTGCTTGGTCACCGCATAAAGCGAAGCAGGCGGCCCAGCGACATCATCTTCGGTCAGGACACTCTGTGTGCTGACCCCATAGACCGAACTTGACGACGCATAGATCAGCTTCGGCCTACGCGGCATCCGACGACAAAATTCGAGCACCGACAAATGCCCCACCACATTCGACGTGACATAGGGAAACGGATTGTCCATCGAATGACGCACGCCCGCCTGAGCTGCCAGATGGATGACCTGATCAATCTCCGACCGGCCAGGCAGCTCCATCAACGCATCCGGAGCAGCCAGATCAAGCTGGTGAAACTCGAAAGCCGGAGATTTGAGAAGCTGAGCCAGCCGCAACCGCTTCAGGGTCACGCTATAATAGGCATTCAGACTGTCCACACCGACAACCCGGTGTCCAGCCTCCAGCAAAGCCATGCTGACCGAATGCCCGATAAAACCTGCACATCCAGTCACCAGAAACGTCACATCAACCCCTCTTAATATCGCAGTCTTATTGACCGATCATCCATGCCCTTTTGCGTCGGCAACAAGCTGCTCGATGAGCGCCACCGCCTGCGCGCCAATCTCCGGATGGTGGATCGCATGCCCAACAACCGCATCAAGATAGCCTAGAACAGACCCGCAATCATAGTCCTGCCCCTCATATTCGAAAGCATAAAATGACTGCATCTCCATCAGCCGCGCCATCGCATCGGTCAGCTGGATCTCGCCGCCCGCGCCTGCGCCCTGATCCTCGAGCAAGCCAAAAATCTCAGGCTGTAGAATATACCGTCCCGTAATCTTCAGATTGGACGGCGCATCCTCGCGGGCCGGTTTTTCGACCATGCCATCCATCTCGATCAAGCGGCCATTACGCGCTTTCGGAGAGATGACCCCGTATTTGGACACCTCATCCTCGGGCACCGCGTCCACTGCGAGGATATTTCCGCCCGTCTCATTATAGGCCCCAACCATCTGCGCCAGACAGCTCGGCCCCGCACGGACAATCACATCCGGCAGCAAAATCGCGAACGGCTCATTGCCGATAATATCCCGCGCGCACCAGATCGCGTGCCCGAGCCCGAGCGGCGATTGCTGACGGACAAAACTGGCCGAGCCGGCGGGCAGTGTCGTGCGCTGGACCTGCTCGAGAATCTCGCGCTTGCTCTCGCCTCGCTGTTCGAGCGACATTTCAAGCTCATAGGCGCGGTCGAAATAGTCCTCGATCGCCCCTTTGTTTCTGCCCGTGACAAACACAATATGCTCGATCCCCGCCGCCAAGGCTTCATCGACAACATACTGAATAGCCGGCCGGTCAACCACAGGCAGCATTTCTTTGGGGATGGATTTCGTCGCAGGCAAGACACGCGTGCCAAAGCCTGCAACCGGCAGGACAGCTTTCCGAATCGTCATTCTAATTTCCTCATCAATCAATCAGACCCGAGCGCTCAGACCTGTTCGCTCAGACCTAGCACAATTCGGACCAGATGGAGGACTTAGAACATCAGACCTGCAGATATAAGAGCGCGCCGAACACCCAAGTGCCAGCACAGGCCGCAACAAAAACCGCAACGGCCGTCAAACCCATATGACGATCAGCAAACCGCTCGGTGGGCTGCAATTCGCGACTAAGCTTGGCTTGCAGAGCGCGGGCAGGTGAGGTCATCGCGGCGGCATTAGACAGAGACAGAGGTTCCAGCACAGGACGCGGCTTTACAGCTCCTACTGCTGAATTATGCATTTCTACAGGCTTTCGTTGCGGCTGGTTCATATCCGACCCCTTATTTGTTGGCAGGTCTTCTTTAGCCGGAAGACAACAACAGCAAATTAGTAGGGGCTTCTCAATTTCAAGAAAATTTGATACTTAGCGCCATAGGGGAGTTTGTTTTCAAAGTTCCCCTCCAAGCTGATTGTAATTAGGTATTTTCAGTTGTGACTGTAAATATGACCACGCCACGTATTCCCACGCAGAGGGGAACGAGGTTAAGACCGCGATTGAAGGACTCAATTCGTGAGGGGATAACTCAGTGAGTGAAACGATGCAGAACGCACAGCCAACCGGCATGCCGACAAGGCAATCCGGAAGAAACACCCGCAGGCGACACGGGGACGATGGCTTCTTCGAAAGAAATGGCAGGTTCAAGCGCGCCATGGATATTGTCCTGAGCCTCAGCGCATGCGTTGTACTGGCTCCGATTATGGCCATGATCGCCATTGCCGTATGGGGATCAAGCCGAGGGCCGCTGATCTATAAGCAAAAGCGAATCGGTCGCGACGGCGAAATCTTCGAAATGCTGAAATTCCGCACCATGTATATCGACAGTGACGGTCTGCTTCAGACCCTGCTGCGCTCTTGCCCCCGCAGCGCAAAGGAATGGAGCGTCTACCAAAAGCTCCGATACGACCCGCGAATCACACGCGTCGGCGCCTTCCTGCGCAAAACATCGCTCGATGAACTGCCCCAGCTCTACAATGTCCTGTTTGGCCAGATGTCTATGGTCGGCCAACGCCCCATCCTTCCCGCCCAGATCGACGCCTATGGCGCAGAGCACTATGCCGAATATGTCCGCGCCCGCCCAGGCATTACCGGCCTCTGGCAAGTCAGCGGGCGCAATGGCCTCTCTTTCGAAAAACGTGCAGAGCTCGGAACAGAATATTCTAAACACTGGTCAAACAGCTATGATTTCAAACTCCTGCTCAAAACGGTTCCGGCCCTGCTAAAATCTGACGACGCCTTTTAGGTCAGTCACCTCCCTAAAGGCTCGACTGCAAATGCCCGCCATCGACCACAAGCGTCGCGCCGGTCATGTACGCGCCTGCTTCTGACGCGAGCAATAGAAGCGGGCCGGACAATTCGTCCATCTGCCCAAGCCGCCGCATCGGGATACGCTTGACCATCGCTTCTCCCGGTGCGGTGTCAAAAAAGTCGGCATTGATGTCGGTCAGGAAATAGCCCGGCGCAATCGCGTTGACCCGGATGTTCGCCCGCGCCCATTCGAGCGCCATCGACCGCGTCAAATGCTCTACCGCCGCCTTCGACGCCGCATAAGCTGCAATCGTCTGCGAGGACCGCCGCGCCGTAATCGACGCAATATTGATCACCGAGCCGCTCTTGCCCGCCGCCATCAGCGCCTGCGCGCCAGCTTTGGCGACCCGCCAGACGCCTTTCAGATTGGTCTCCATCACCAGATCCCAGTCCCCCTCGTCCATATCGGCAATCCACGCCTCGCGACTGACGCCCGAATTGTTGACGATAATGTCCGCAGGCCCGCCCGTCTCGGCAATCCGCTCAAACGTCTGCGCCACACTTTCCGCCGAGGTCACATCCATCGACACCGCCAGCGCCTGCCCGCCCGCCGCCTGAATCTCAGCCGCCAGCGCCTCAAGCGGCTCCATCCGCCGCGCCGCCAGAACCAGCTCGGCCCCCGCATCCGCCAGCGCCCGCGCAAACCCCGCACCAAGCCCACTCGACGCTCCCGTCACCAAAGCCCGCTTCCCGCCCAAATCAAACACAGCCCATCTCCCGATCCATTCTGTTCCTTTGCCCACAAGCTATATCAGGTCTGATTTGATTTGCGACAGAACTCTTTATTGACCTAGAGGATTTGCGCGGCTAAGACGCCCAAACGAATGGTGAGCGCCTATAGCTCAGTTGGTAGAGCATCTCACTTTTAATGAGGAGGTCACAGGTTCGAATCCTGTTGGGCGTACCATTCGTTTTCCCGAAAATAGGCTCAGCCCGGCTTGAACCGCCCATCCGTCTCGCTGCGTGGTTGCGAGCGTGTGCCCGCCCATTTGTCCGCATATTTCGCCCGAAACGCCTCAAACGTCCCCGCCGCAATCTCCGCCCGCATCCGCGCCGTCAGCGCACCGAAAAACGCCAGATTGTGCCAGGACAGGACCATCGCGCCCAAATGCTCGCCCGCCTTGAACAAATGATGCAGATAGGCGCGCGAATAATCGCGGCTCGCCGGACAATCCACCGCCTCATCGAGCGGGCGTAAATCCTCGGCATGTTTGGCGTTTTTGATATTGATCGGCCCGTCCCACGTCCAGGCCTGCCCATGCCGACCAGAGCGCGTCGGCAGCACACAATCGAACATATCAATCCCGCGCGCGACCGCCTCGATCAGATCGACCGGCTTGCCAATCCCCATCACATAGCGCGGCCTGTCTGCGGGCAAAAACGGCACCGCCATCTCGATCGACGCGCACATCTGCTCATGCCCCTCGCCCACGGCCAGCCCGCCCAGCGCATAGCCGTCAAACCCTTGCGCGGTCACGCCCTCAGCCGAACGCTGGCGCAAATCCGGATAATTCGACCCCTGAACAATCCCAAACAAGGCTTGGGTCTCACGTACCCCGAACGCCGCCTTCGACGCTGCGCCCCATTTCAGCGACAATTCCAGAGACCGCGCCGCCTCTTCATGCGAGCAAGGAAAATCCGTACACTCATCAAGCTGCATGGAGATGTCCGCACCAATGCAGTCAGCCTGAATCTCAATCGAGCGCGCCGGGGTTAACCTGTGTTTCGAGCCATCAATATGAGACTGAAACGTCACCCCCTCCGCATCCATCTTGCGCAATTTGGCCAGCGACCAGACCTGAAACCCGCCACTGTCAGTCAGGATCGGCCCGTCCCAGCCCATAAATTTGTGCAATCCGCCAAGCGCTTTGAGCCGTTCAGGCCCGGGCCGCAACATCAGATGATAAGTGTTGCCCAGCAGAATATCCGCCCCGCTCTGACGCACCTGATCAGTGTAAAGCGCCTTGACGGTGCCAGCGGTGCCCACGGGCATAAACGCGGGCGTGCGAATCTCACCACGCGGAGTTTGCAGAACGCCTGCGCGCGCAGCTCCATCGCTTGCTTTAATCTCGAAATCAAATTGGGTCATGCCAGCGCTTTAGCCCTTATGCCCGCGCGGGGAAAGCCTCAACCCGCCTCACGCTCGCCCTGTGCACGCTCCACTTCAATCGTGCCTGCCTCGTCATTGAGCGGCACCGGATACGGCCAACCCGTCGGGATCAGCACCTCACCCGCCGCCCGCTTTCGCGCAATCTCCTCACGCGCCGCCTTAAGCGCCAATTGCCGGTCCGCGGTAATCGGATGGGTCCGCTCGCCATAGGTCGAGCGCGGCGAAAGTTTCGCAAAGCCGATAAACACATCCTCCGCATGGGAAATATCAAGCCCTGCGCGTGCCGCGATATACATGCCAAGATAATCCGCCTCACGTTCAAAGTCGCGCGTGCCGAGCACCCCATTGGCAAGCCGCGTCATCCCCGCGCGCCCGGGCGGCGTCTCGACCCCGCCCCACCGCTCCAGCGCACTGCCAAACACCCCGTCAAACAGCCCCGCCCCGATCCCCAGCGGCACACCCCATAGCGCGAAGCCGGAGACATAAGCATTGCGCCGCTGCTTGGGCACATGCCGCCCGATCACATGGCCAATCTCATGGGCGACCACAATGGCCACATCGTCATCATCGGTCAGATACGTCATCAGCCCGCGATATATATTCACAGACCGCCCGCCCGTGCTCGCATTCACCACATCCGTCTCGGTGACATTCACCGGAATGTCGCAAATCTCCTCTGGCACAAGCTCGACCTCCAACCTACGTCCGTCCGGCTGCGTAAACACTGCCCCAAGCGCGGGCGGCGTATCGCCCTCACCCGCTTCCCTGGCCTCAAGCCGCGCCTTCAAATATGTTGCCAGCGCCTCGTTCAGCGCCTTCATCTCGCCATTGATCTCCATCTCACCCACTTGCACCGGCACCGACCCGCGCACAATCCCCGCGCGCGCGGCGGGGCTACCCTCGGTCACGTTCAGCACCACAGGTGAAGCGTCATAGCCGATGGCGTTGACCTGCCGACGCGTAAACCCGTCCGCAAGCGAACGCACCGTCCGGTCATTGCCCAAGCTGATACCAAACCGCTCGGCCCGCCGCTCATGACAAAGATCGGCATTCGCCACAAGCAGCGGCCACGCAATCGCGTTCGCCCGCGCCTGCCGGTCAAGCCGCGCGGTCACGCTTGCCTTCTGGTCAATCAAGGTCGCCGCGTCCACTTCGGCCAGCGGCACCACCGGATAGGATGTCGAAGGCGTCGCGCAAGCGGCCAACCCCACCAGACCAGCCGCTGCAAAAATCCGGCGCAGGCCGGTCCCCAACACTCCAAGCGAACCCAAAACCATAGCGCGTCCTTTTCGCAAATCCGTCCAACCGACCCTAGCAAACAAGCGCCAAACTGTCGCTCAATTTCGCGTGACAGCACGGATCACGGGCTCACCGGCAAAACGTCCGCATCCGCCGGCGTGATCCAGATCGGCGAGGTCCACGCAAACTCGTTGATCATCTCCGGCGCTTCATTCTCGCACGCTTCCGGCGCCCCGCCATCACTCTCACGCGCAGCGTCACATTGCGTCTCACTCCAGCGCGCCGTCGGAGCTTCAACCACCCGCAAATAGTAATAAGCATGCACAAGCGGGTCATAATCAGGGTCTTCATACATGGCGCACAACTTCCCCGCCCCCGTCTCAGACCGCGCCACATCCGTAACAAGAAACCGCTTCTGCCCATCGGCATCAATCCAGCCTTTGACAATCTGCAACGCCTCAAGCGGATTGGCCGCCTCCGCCGGATCGCGCGCCGCCTGCGCCACAAAACGCAAGCCAGGAACTCCTGCCGGAAGCCGCGCGCCCATCGGCACACCTTGGCCATAAGCGGTCTCCAGCCAATCGGCCTTCTCACACAAATCCCCCTCATAAAGCCCCGCAAAAAACCGGGGCGCAATCCGCGTCCCCGATGTCGCAAACGCCTCACGCCGCTTCATCGACTGGAACAAAGCGTCGCGCGAATTTTCCACCGCCCAGACACCGGCGAGCCCCCCCGGATTGCCATCAATCCGGTTATGCCGCCCAAGTCGCGGGGCACCGAGCCGGTCCTCAAGGTCAATCTCATGCGCAATATGACCCGGGAAATCATGCTCGCCCGTATTCCCGCTCGCGCCGACATGGCTGTCCGTGCTGCCGATCACGCCCATCTCGAACGGATTGACCCCGCCCGCCGCCTCATCCTCAAGCCCTGAGAGCCACGCCCCGCGCGCAAAATCATGCGCCGCCACACAAGGCCCTTTGTAAAGATTATCTTTCGGATCAATATCATCCTCCGTACACTCACGAATGGTCCGGGTGAACAAACGCGGAAGCCACGAGGTCAGGTCAAACGCCCGCTCGCGCGCCCCGATCTTGCGCACTGCTTCCACATCGCAATACTCATCCGTATCGCCCAATATCCCCTCAACTCCGTTGACACATTCAGACGTGCCCTTGTGCTGGGTAATTTCCATCAGCCGGTCATAGGCCCGCCGCTGCTCGCGATGCGCCGCCTGCGCCTCTTCTGAGAACCCTGCCAGCGACCGCGCATTAAACCCGTTCCCGCTCGATATGTTCGAATTGTGCGGAATAGAGATCACATCGCACGCCTCCCGCCCGATCCGGCATTCGGTCTCCAGCTTGTGCAAAAGCTGCGGCAGGGTCGGGTAATCAACAAAATTCCCGGGAAACTCCGGCACATCCGCATTCCGGAAAATCGTGTTCCGGTGCATGTGCATCCCGCTCGGGCTTCTTGTGTATTCATAGCCGACAAAGCTCGTAAACGCACACTGGGCGCTGCGGTCATACGCCGCCTCGGCCGCCGCAATCGTCGCCTGCCAGACGCGCCTCGTCGCCTCGCGGCAATCTGCATCATCCTCCCCGCACACGGCCGATTTGCGCTTGGGCCGCAGCCCCGCATGCACAGTCGTAAACATCCGCAAGCCCGCCTCGCCGCCTTTGCGAAAGGTCCGGCACTGTTTGGTATCATACCCCTCAAACGCACCTTCGGTGCGGCAGATATACCCCTCGCCAAAGGACTCCGAATGATCGGTCACCGCCGCAAAATCAAGCGGCCGGTCAAGCTGCACCCGCTCGCCAGACACCGGCAGCGCCAGCGGCTCTCCTTTGGCAAACGCATACGCCTCAGGCGGAAACGCGCGCGTGCCTTCCGGATACGCATCAGCCGAGTAACCCGTATGAATATGCAAATCCCCGAAAAACGCCGACTTTAACGGATTACGATCCCGGCACGGCGTCCGCGCTTCGGTATAGACAAGCTCCGGCGCGACCCCGAACCTGTAGACCTCCGGCATGGATTTGGCCGAACTTGGCGCAACAACCACTTCGGTCCGGTCAATTTCATACCGCGTCGTATTCATCGCCCAGACCACAACAAGCCCGAGCACAATCAAAAATCCCAACACACCCAGCCCAATCCGGCGCTTCATTCTCAAGCCTTTCAAAACCGCCGCAAAATGCGTGTCTGTAAAGCGCATGGCGTTACAGTCTTTGCCGATACTGTCAATCGACCGGACCATCACATCCACGTTGAAATCCGCGCCACCACTGGACATAAATTGCACTCAGGTCTTGCCTGTGAGCATGCATTCACATATATTTAATCCCATCAGCCCATAATGCGGGCAAGAGGACTTGATATGACCGACGCAGAACTCCAGCCAAAACGCAGCCGCGCGCGCAATGCCCGTCCTAAAATCGAACGGGCCGCGCTGAAACTTTTCGTCGAAGAAGGCGTTAATTCAGCCACCACGCGGGACATTGCCGACGAAGCGGGCGTCTCTGAAGGCGCGCTCTATCGCCACTATAAGGGCAAGGACGAACTGGCCCAGAGCCTGTTCATGGCGACCCATAACCGTTTGGGCGAAATGGTCATGACCGCCGCCATGACCGAGGGCGATCTGGAAACCAAAGTCCGCGCCATCGTCACCGCCTATTGCACATTGGCCGACGAAGACTGGCTCTTATTCTCCTTCCACCTCGTCTCGCTGCACCGCTTCCTGCCCCACGACACACGCCGCGATGATGATCCCGTCTCGATCACCGAGACCATTATCAAAGCCCTGATCGACGCAGGCGAAATTCCCGA
>CALLCD010000188.1 GCA_938049795.1 uncultured Hyphomonadaceae bacterium
CCTGCGGAGGCGTTCACTATCACATGCAAGGCCCCATCGCGGTCGGTCATATCAGCATTGATCTGCGCCATTTGGGCAGACAGCGCTCCGAGATTTGCCTGCTCGATCGAAATGTCGATTTTGCCGGTAACAGCACCGCGATCAAATTGCAGATCAACCTCCCCACGTGACCAGTTGAGAGAGGCCGTATCATGCTCAAGACTTGCGGGCATGATCTGCGCATGAATGTACCCGTCTTCGATCAACCGTCCTTGCGCTTCAAACTGGGCGGCGACCTGACCTGCGGCGGTGTCGAGATAAATTGCTCCCCCCTCTATCGACAGCTGAGGGGATGGCTCCGAAGATGCAGATGCGCTCTCATCACGTTCGTAAAGTCGCTCCAGACCGAAAAAGCTAACGCCCTCATCATCCACCTCGCCGCGGATCACCGGCGCGTCCAGCATGACACCCTCGATCTGCACCCGCATCAATCCGGACAAGCGATAGGTAAGCCCAATGGTGCGCACTTCAAACGGCATGTCCGCACCGCTCTTTATGCGGAAACCGTCAATCTGCGCTGATGACCGCCCAAGCTCTGCCACCGTGATGTCACATGCGAAATCCTGCCCTTCGCACCAAGACCGCACGGCTGTCTCTGCAAGGCTCTTGCGTCCCACCCATAATCCAATAAGCCCGACAATCACCAAAGCCAGAAGAACAATGACAATGCGCAGCAGCCATACTGCCGGAGATACTCTCTTTATGGAAAAAACTTGGGTCACATTTTCAATTCTGGTGCGTGTTTTGCTTGTTGGCTACATTAATGGCTTTACATGGAGTGAATAAGGCCGAAGATAAATATTGGCAGAACGTGGTATTTTTTTACAGATAGTCTTTAATCGTCGGCATTTTTCTCGTCATGGGGGAAAACTTGCGTAATTGGGTGTAGAGTTAAATGAGTTTCACAAACGGGTCAAAACTGAACACGCGTGATGAGCTCAAAGGCGGGCTGTTCCCCGTCAGCCTGTTGCTCGGCGGGTTTATCGCCTTGTCGGCCTTTGCGTGTCATGAAGTGCAAACCCGATACGGCACCGAAATCAACGCCCTGCTGGCCTCCGCACTCATCAACGAGCCCGCAGGACGGCTGACCCGTGCGCCGCTGCCGCCACCTGATATGCGCGCCGATTTTGCCGATATCCAAACCGTCTCCCGCACCGGCACATTGCAGCGCCGCTCGACACTGGTCGAAACCCTCGCCAATATGGGCGCAGATGAAGCGGATGCCGAGCGCGCCCTCCAGCCGATCTATGACGCTGAATTGATCGACCCGCGCCGCGTCGCTGCCGGTCTCGCCCTGACCGCAAATTTCTCAGAAGACGATAACCGCCTCCTCTCAGTCTCCTTCCGGCCCGAAACCGGACGCAGCATCCTGTCCAAGCGCATGGCCGATGGCCAGTTCTTCGCCAGCAATCTGAGCGTCCAGCGCGTCCCCTCCGTCAAACGCGTCTCGGCCACCATCTCCACCAGCCTTTACGAAGCCGCCCTCGAGGCCGGCGCAACCGACCAGCAGGTCGCAGACTTTGCCGAAATCTTCGCCTTCGACATCGACTTCCAGCGCGAGATTCAAGCCGGTGACGCCTTCGAGATCGTTTACGAAAATTTTGTCGATGAACGCGGCAACCATGTCAGCTCCGGCGACATCCTGTTTGCCGCCCTCGATGGCCGCGCGCTCGACCGCAGCTTCTATCGCCACACCCCCTCTGACGACAACATCACCGACTATTTCACCGCCGACGGCAAAAGCGCGACACGTTTTCTCATGAAAACCCCGATCAATGGTGCACGCCTCTCCTCGAGCTTTGGCCGCAGACGCCACCCGATCTCCGGCTATTCGCGCCTGCACAAGGGCACCGATTTCGCCGCCCGCTCCGGCACCCCGATTTTCGCCGCTGGTAATGGTGTTGTCGAACGCGCCTCGCGCTATGGCGGCTACGGCAAATATGTCCGTATCCAGCACGCCAATGGCTACGAAACCGCTTATGCCCATATGTCCCGCTATGGCCCGAATGTGCGCAAAGGCCGCCGCGTCCGTCAGGGCGACATTATCGGCTATGTCGGTTCCACCGGCGCATCCACCGGCCCGCACCTGCATTATGAAGTCCTGATCAATGGCCAGCACGTCAATGCCATGACCTTGCGCCTGCCGACCGGACGCACGCTTGAGGGCGATCTGCTCGAAGACTTCGAAAAGACCCGCGACGCGCTCGACCTCCAACGTCAGACCCTCGCCGATCCGCAACAATTGCAGGCCACCGCCCCCGTCATCGGCATCCGCAGCAACTGATTATCCCCCCAAAAGAAAAGGGCCGAACATCACTGTCCGGCCCCAATCTCAAATCATGTCAGAAGCGCCTAACGCCAGACCGCCTCCAGCGACAGGTCTTCGGCTGACATATTGCCATATTGGCGCACCTCATTGCGGCCCACAACATGGTGATGAACCTCGTCCGGCCCATCAGCCAGACGCAACGTCCGCTGATTGGTGTACATCGCAGCCAGCGGGGTCCATTGCGAGATCCCCGTTGCGCCATGAACCTGAATGGCCTGATCAATAATCTCGCAGACCCGTTCGGGCACCAGCGCCTTGACCATATGCACCCAGATCCGCGCTTCGCGATTGCCGAGCACATCCATAGCGCGCGCCGCTTTGAGCACCATCAGCCGCATCGATTCAATCTCGATCCGCGCGCGCGAGATCACCTCGATATTTTTGCCCAGATGCGCAATCGGCTTGCCGAACGCTTCACGGCTGACACCTCTGCGGCACATCAGATCAAGCGCTTTCTCGGCTTGCCCAATCGAGCGCATGCAGTGGTGAATGCGCCCTGGCCCCAGCCGAAGCTGCGAGATTTCAAACCCGCGCCCCTCACCGAGCAACATATTCGTCTCCGGCACCCGCACATCGGTAAACCGGATATGCATATGTCCATGCGGCGCGTCATCCTGACCGAACACATTCATCGGTCCCAAAATCTCCACGCCCGGCGCATCAATCGGCACAAGGATCTGCGATTGCTGCTTGTTTGGCGCGGCATCCGGGCTCGTCTTGACCATGGTGATCATGATTTTGCAGCGCGGATCGCCTGCGCCGGAAATATAGTATTTCTCGCCGTTCAGCACCCATTCCCCATTCTCGAGCACCGCTGACATACCGATATTCTTCGCGTCCGACGACGCCCGATGCGGCTCGGTCATTGCGAAAGCCGACCGGATTTTGCCTTCGAGCAGCGGCTTGAGCCACATCTCTTTTTGCTCGGGCGTGCCAACGCGTTCGAGCACTTCCATATTGCCCGTGTCCGGTGCCGAACAATTCATCGTCTCCGACGCCAGCCGGTATTTGCCAAGTTCGACCGCGATATAAGCATAGTCGAGATTTTTCAGCCCCTCGCCCGTGCCCGCATCCGGCAGGAAGAAGTTCCACAAGCCTTCCGCCTTCGCCTTGTCTTTCGCCGCTTCGAGCAATTCAAGCTGCCCGGGCACATAGCTCCAGCGGTCTTCGCGGTTCTCGCCGAGCGCATGAAACTCGTCCGACATGGGCGCAACCACATCTGCGATAAACCGCTTCACATGTTCATAGAGCGGAACCGCCGCTTCGGACATTCTAAGGTCATTCAACTCATCATTGGGGTTGAACCCGAACCCCGAACCGCTCGGATTGCTTGTGTGTGTGTCAGCCATGTCTGCTTCCTCCTGAGATCATAATCGGTGCCGATAAATGCCGGACCGCTAAGCCATGCTCTATTGAATGCGCGATATGGCCGAGAAAATCCAGCAAAGTTTCGGCGCGCCCTACCGGGATGACGCTGAAAATTGCCCCCGAACACTGGCCCACCCTGCTCGAACCGGTTAGACTCAACAGTCGAATCTCGGGAGGGTTGGAGCATGATCCAGACACTTGATCTGGCGATTATCGGGCTATATTTCGCGCTCGTTTTCGCCATTGGTATCTATGTCACGCGCCGGACACGTACCGATGAGGATCTCTTCCTTGCCGGTCGCGATTTGCCGTGGGGGCTGATCGGCCTGTCCCTGTTTGCCTCCAATATTTCCTCAACCACGCTGATCGGACTGGCGGGCAGCGCCTATACGGACGGCATCGTCAATTCCGTGTTCGAATGGGGCTCGGCCATTCCGTTCGTTGTGCTCGCCGTGCTCTACGCCCCGCTCTATCTGACCACGCGGATCACCACGGTTCCCGAATTTCTCGAAAAGCGCTTTGACCGCCGCTCGCGCACCCTGTTCTCGCTGATCACGATCACCATCTCGATCATCGTGGACACAGCGGGCGGGCTCTATGCGGGCGCGGTTGTGTTGAAAGTCTTCTTCCCGAATCTCGTCTTGTGGCAAACCTGTCTCGTCCTCGCCTTCATCGCTGGCGCCTACACCGCCTTTGGCGGTCTTAAAGCGGTCGTCTACACTGACGCCATCCAAGCCGTCATCCTGATCATTGGCGGCGGCGCGCTTACCTATATCCTGTTCGCCAAACTCGATTTCTCATGGTCGGCCATGATCGAAGCCGCCCCGCCCGAACATTTCTCGGTCATCAAGCCGGTCGATGACAAAGCCATGCCGTGGCCTGGCCTGTTCTTCGCCGTGCCGTTTCTCGGCTTCTGGTATCTCGCCACCAACCAATACATCACCCAGCGCATCCTCGCCGCGCGCGATGTCAATCATGCCCGCTGGGGCCTGATGTTTGGTGGCCTCCTCAAATTCCTGCCGCTCTTCATCATGGTCCTGCCCGGCGCAATGATGATCTCGATCATGCCCGGCATCGAAGACGGCGACAGCGTGTTCCCGCAAGCGGTGGTCAATTTCCTCCCCACGGGACTTGTCGGCCTCGTCCTCGCCGGCTTGATCTCGGCCATCATGTCGAGCGTAGATTCGACCCTCAACTCCGCCTCCACCCTCGTCGTGCATGATTTCCTCAAGCCTGCCAATCCGGACATCTCGACCGAGAAAATGCTCAGCGCAGGCCGGATTTCCACCTTCGTCTTTATGATCGTCGCCGCCGCATGGGCACCCATGATCGAGAACTTTCAGGGCCTCTGGTCCTATCTGCAATCCATGTTCGCCATCATCGTACCGCCCGTCGTCATCCTGTTCCTGCTCGGCATTTTCTATAAGCGCGGCAATGGTCACGGGGCGTTCTGGACGCTGATCATCGGCATTCTGGCGGGTGTCATCCTGTTCGTGCTCGGCCTTGGCGACGACCCCATCTGGCCGGTCCATTACAGCTATAATATCGGCATCTGCATCCTGATCTCGATCACGAGCTTTGTCGGCATCAGCCTGATGACCGCCCCACCCTCGCCAAGCCAGATCGAGAATTACACGTTCCGCAAAGAGATGATCCATGCCGGAACCGAAGGTCTGCCCCTGTGGAAAGACTATCGCGCCCAGTCAGCCGTCCTGATCGTCATTGTCGCGGTCCACTATATCGTGTTCAGCTAATCGCGAGAAACGCCTTGGTCGCATCCGACGCCTTCGCGCCCGCGAGAATATCGTCATGCGGCACAGGCGTCAGCGCTTTGCGCTTGAAGCGCGGATCATCAAGCACGCTTTCATTGTCGCCGCGAAAGAAACTCGAGATCAGCCCCCAGCGCGAAAACTCCGACAGGTTCGGATTGGACGAGTGCAGCAAATTGGAATGAAAGATCACCGCATCCCCGGGCGCAAGCTCGACATAGACCGTCTCGTGGCGCTCTTGTAGCGCTTCGACACGGCTCATCTCCGCGCCCGTCTGCTGCCCAACCGTGCCATGCCGGATGCGACCATAGCGGTGGGTCTGCGGCATCACCATCAGGCAACCGTTTTCCTTGGTCGCCGGATCAAGCGCGACATAGCAGCTTGCCATATCATCGGTCAGAAACCCGTCATCATACCAATAGCCATAATCCTGATGCCATTCCCACGCCCCGCCCGAGCGCGCCTCTTTCTGCATCAGCTTGGCATGGAAAAACTCCGCCGA
>CALLCD010000189.1 GCA_938049795.1 uncultured Hyphomonadaceae bacterium
GATCAGGGTTGAAAACGCCTGCAAAGTCCTTTCCGCATCGAGCCCCGCCTTGCGCGCTGATTCCTTGTCAAACCCGTAAGTATTACCCTTATAAGACCAATGCGCAGCCACCCCCTGCTCGGCCGTCTCATGCATCTCTTCAGTGCGGATTTGCAGCTCGACCAGCCGATTGCCCCGCGTGCGCACCGTCGTGTGCAGCGAGCGATAGCCATTATTCTTGGGCACAGAGATAAAATCGCGAAACCGCTCCTCGATACAGTCCCATGCCTGATGCGCCGCACCGAGCACAGCATAGCAATCATCGACTTCATCCTTGATGATCACACGGAACGCAAAAATATCGGCCACCTGCCGCAGCGAGATCGACCGCCGCTCAAGCTTGCGCCAAATTGAGTAGGGTTGTTTGCGCCGATGCTGCACGCGGCCTTCAAGCCCATGATCATCGAGCAATTGCAGCAGATCCACCTCGATCCGGTCCATATTGTCCGTGTGCTCGGTCGATAGCTTGTTCAGCTCCTCAAGCACCGCGTCCCGCGCGGTCGGATTGATCTGCGCAAAGGACAGATCCTCCATTTCCGACGCGATATTATAGAGCCCGATCCGGCGCGCGAGCGGCGCATAAAGATCCATCGTCTCAAGCGCAATCCTCTCGCGCGAAGAGGCTTTTTTCTTGAAATGCAGCGTGCGCATATTGTGCAGCCGGTCGGCAAGCTTGACGAGCAAAACACGAATATCGCTGGTCGTGGCGAGAATAAATTTCTGGAAATTCTCCGCCTGCTTGCTCGCGCTCGTGCTGTAGGAGATCTCGCTCAGCTTGGTCACACCATCGACCAATTGGCGCACTTCGGGGCCGAACAAGTCTTCGATTTCCTCAAGCGTGGCATTGGTGTCCTCCACCGTATCGTGCAAGAGGCCCGCAATAATCGTATGCGTGTCGAGCTTGAGATCGGCAAGAAGCCCCGCCACGGCCACAGGATGCGAGAAATACGGATCGCCTGACGCGCGTTTCTGGATGCCATGCTTGGCCACCGCAAACACATAGGCCGCGTTCAGCGCATGTTCGTCCGCGTCCGCCTGATAGGCTTTGACCCGGTCGACCAGTTCGTATTGCCGCAAATAACGTACAGGCGTGTGCGGGGCTGGCTCTGCCTCGTCCCCGTCCGGTCTGCCTGCATCACCATCCATGATGGCGCACCTTCTAATAGCGGTCGTCGCGTCCTGCTTCGAGCTCGACCTGATAGGCGCGCAACACGTCTTCTTCGGACGCGACCGGCGGCGCCACCAAGGCGCGCTCGTCCTCCTCGCGCTCGGCCTCTTCCTGAGGGCGAACTTCCTGCAAAGTCGCCAGAAGCGCTTCGCTGACAGATTTCATATCGACGCTCTTGCCAGCAATCTCGCGCAAGGAGACAACAGGGTCTTTGTCGCGGTCGCGATCCACGGTCAAAGGCGAGCCTTCACGGATCATGCGCGAGCGATGGGCGGCCATCAGAACGAGCTGAAAACGGTTCGGGATCTGCTGAACGCAGTCTTCTACGGTGACGCGGGCCATATGAATCTCCTATTGACCGGCCTGTATAGTCCGCAAAGCCAATCGCCGCAACCGCAAAACCGCCCCTGTTTACACATTCGCGGGCTGGCACGAAGCCATGTTTATCTTCGGCGGGTGCTAAACATCCACTTCCGCTTCAAGCGCATTGGCCTGAATAAATTCGCGGCGCGGCTCGACCACGTCCCCCATCAGGCGCGAGAACATATCGTCCGCCTCGTCGGCATGATCGACCCGCACGCGCAGCAAGGTCCGCGCATTCGCGTCAAGCGTCGTCTCCCAGAGCTGATCAGCATTCATCTCGCCCAGCCCCTTATAGCGCTGGATCGACAGCCCTTTCCGCCCCGAAGCGAGCACCGCTTCAAACAGGCTGGTCGGCCCCGTCACTTCGATATCGCCCGATTTCTCATGCCGCAAAATCGACGGCTCGGGATAAATCTCGCGCACCGTGCGGGATCGTTCCGCCAGCCGCCGCGAATCCTGGCTCGCCCGCATCTGCGCATCCATCACCGCACGTTCCTCAACCCCGCGCACAACCCGCCGCAAGATCAGATCACCATTGTCGATCTCGCCTTCCCACGTATTCTCGCCCTCTTCGGCAATCAGGTTGAGCCGCGCCGCCGTCGCGTCCGCTTGCGCCTTGCCCGCATCCTCCTCGAGCGCGCCCGCAATCGCCGCATGCTCGACCAGCGTCGCAGGCGCCCGCAAAGACAGCCGCCACATGGCCTGCTTAAACAGCGCCGCCTCGCGCACCCGCCCGCGTAAATCCTCACCGGCAATCTGCGTACCGTCGCCAAGGATCAGCGTCTCGCCCGTCGTCCCCTCTTCGATGAGATACGCCTCCATCTCCGGATCATCCTTGAGATAGCGCTCTGACCGGCCTTTGGAGACTTTGTACAGTGGCGGCTGGGCGATGTAGAGATACCCGCGCTCGATGATCTGCGGCATCTGGCGATAGAAGAAGGTCAGCAACAGCGTCCGGATGTGCGCGCCATCGACATCGGCATCGGTCATGATGATGATCTTGTGATAGCGCAGCTTGTCGATGTCGAACTCATCACGGCCAATCCCCGCGCCAAGCGCCATGATCAGCGTGCCGACCTGATCGGACGACAGCATTTTATCAAACCGCGCCCGCTCGACATTCAAAATCTTCCCGCGCAGAGGCAAAATCGCCTGATTTTCCCGCGACCGGCCCTGTTTGGCCGAGCCGCCCGCACTGTCACCCTCCACAATAAACAGCTCGGATTTGGACGGGTCTTTCTCTTGGCAGTCCGCCAACTTCCCCGGCAGCGAGGAAATATCGAGCGCCGTCTTGCGCCGTGTCAGATCCCGCGCCTTCCGCGCCGCCTCACGCGCCGCAGCCGCCTCAACGATTTTCATCATCACCTGCTGGGCTTCTTTCGGATGCTCCTCAAACCATTCAGACAGCTTCTCCGCCATCAGGCTCTCGACCACAGGCCGCACTTCGGACGAGACGAGCTTATCCTTGGTTTGCGACGAGAATTTCGGATCGGGCACTTTAACCGACAAAACACAAGTCAGCCCCTCGCGCGCATCATCGCCCGTAATCGAGACTTTCTCTTTCTTGGCCACACCGCTCTCAGACGCATATTTGTTGATGATCCGCGTCAGCGCACCGCGAAAGCCCGCCAAATGCGTCCCGCCATCGCGCTGGGGGATATTGTTGGTAAAACACAGAACATTCTCATGATAGCTGTCATTCCACTCCATCGCCGCCTCGACCGTGATCCCGTCTTTCTCGGCAATCGCATAGATCGGCTCGGGGATTTGCGCCGTGCGCGCGCGGTCGAGATGCTCAACAAAAGCCTTCACCCCACCCGCATATTCAAGCACAATTTCCCACGGCTCCGCCTCGCGCAGATCGCGGAACAGGATTTTCACGCCGGAGTTCAAAAACGCCAATTCGCGCAGCCGGTGCTCAAGCGTCTTGCGGTCATATTCGACCATCGTGAACGTGCTGGTCGAGGCGAGAAACCGCACCGCCGTCCCCGTATAGGGGCCAGACCCATCCTCGCGCGCGGGGCTGTCACCCTTCTCCACCAGCGGCGCTTCGGTAAACCCGCCATTGATAAACCGGCAATAATGCTCCTTGCCATCGCGATGAATGGTCAGATCGAGCCAGTCAGAAAGCGCATTGACCACCGACACGCCCACGCCATGCAGCCCGCCCGAAACCTTGTACGAATTGGAATCAAACTTACCGCCCGCATGCAGCTCGGTCATGATCACTTCCGCCGCCGAGCGCCCCTCGCTCTCATGCATGCCGACTGGAATCCCGCGCCCATTATCAGTAATCTCCGCCGAGCCATCCTCATGCAGCGTCACGGTAACGAGATCCGCATGCCCCGCCAGCGCTTCGTCGATCGCATTGTCCACGACTTCATAGATCATATGATGCAGGCCCGACCCGTCATCGGTGTCGCCAATATACATGCCCGGCCGCTTGCGCACCGCCTCCAGCCCCTTGAGAACCTTGATAGAATCGGCGTTATAGGCCGCATCATCCCCGCCCGTTTCAGGCATGTTTTCCGGCGTCTCTGGCGTATCTGACATCTGGGCGGTCCCATCCTCTAAGAATCAGCCTGATTTATAGAAGATTTTGACCCGTTTGGCTATGCTTAAAGGCAAATTGAAAACACATACAACTCACTGTTTTCAATGCATAAATTGAGATTTTTTCGCAGCCGCAAAAACTGCTGCATAAATACAACCTCAAACAAGCGCCTGTTTTCCCGAATTGACAGCTAGAAACCGCCCGATATGCTCATTTTTGGGAGAAAATATATGCTTTTGTGGTTTGCCCTCTGGCTCAT
>CALLCD010000190.1 GCA_938049795.1 uncultured Hyphomonadaceae bacterium
GTGCCACGCGCGAGAAAGGCCTGAACTTGTTCGGGGGTGGGTTGTGTCGCGGTCATGGGATTACTCCTCAATTTTGGGGCGGGTGGTGATCAGTTCCTGAGCGAGCAAACCAGCATCGCGGTGGCGGTGCATGTCCTGATAGGTGGCGTGATTGAGCGTCGCGATAAAAGCCTGCCGATTCGGGAAGTGCATCACCATCACCGCGTCCCAATTGCCTTGGCCGATAAAGTAGCGCTCCGTTGCGCCCATCAGCAGGCAGGTGCCGCCGACTTCAGCTGCGGCAACACCAAACGCATCCGCATAGCGCTGATAGGCCACCGCGCCGGGCTCGTCTTTGCCGTGCTCGGGGTCGTTGGGTTTGTATTCGGCTTTCACGCGGAATTTTAACAGGTTCACCTGCGCGATGGGGCCATCATAAGGGTCGTCGCGAAAGGCGCGGAACTGGTCTCCGGTAGGTTGGAAAGCTGGCATATTGTGTGTCGTCCTTTCGTCTGTGTTTCGCATTCCCAGCGCACGCTGGGATCCATGGCTACAAAGTGCAGGTCTTGCGGCCATGGATGCCAGCGTGCGCTGGCAAGGCGGATATTATGGTTTGAGCGCGTTCACTCCCCCGGTTTCAAATGGCGGTTCAGGAACGCCATGCGTGAGCGCATCAAATGGGTTTGCAAGTCTTCGCCGCGAATGCCGTGGCGTTGGCCCGGATAGGTCATCATTTCAAACGGCTTGCCGCGTTTTTGCAGCTCGGCATAAAGGCGCGTCGAGTTTTCGAACACGACATTGTCGTCCGCCATACCGTGAATGAGCAGGAGCGGCGAGTTCAGATTGTCGAGATAGGGGAAGACGGACGAGGCTTCATACCCGTCCGGATTGTCTTGCGGGGTGTCCATATAGCGCTCCGTATAGAACGTATCGTAGAGCGCCCAGTCGGTGACGGGTGCGCCAGAGACGGCGGCTGCGAATGTGCCTTCGGGGGCCTGAAGCAGGGTCATCAGCGTCATGTAACCGCCATAGGACCAGCCCTGAATGCCGATCCGGTCTGCGTCCACATAGGGCAGGGATTTGAGGTAATCGACGCCGACAAGCTGGTCGCGCACTTCTGGCCCGCCGGTGCGGCGATAGATGGCGTCTTCAAACTTGCGCCCGCGATTGTCCGAGCCGCGATTGTCGAGCCGGAAGACGATATAGCCTTCGCGGGAGTAGTATTGGTCCGACATGCGTTCCCAATTGCGGGTGACGGTCTGGACGTGCGGGCCGCCATAAACCTCGACCAGCGCAGGGTATTTTTGCTCAGGGTCGAAATTGGGCGGAAGCTGGATCGAATAGTAGAGGTCTTGGCCATCCTCGGCTGTCAGTGTGCCGTAGTCTGGCGTGGTGTGGTCATCGAGATAGGGGAAATAGGGGTGGCGCTCGTCGAGCTTGTTTTCCTCGATCCAAGTGATCAGCGTGCCATCGGCTTTGTAGAGGCCGGTCTGGGGCGGCTGGGTCGGTGAAGACGAGGTGCCGATATAGGACTGGCCATCGGGCGACATGGTGATCGACCAACTGGAGCCGAGCGGGGTGATGCGGGTGGGGTCGCCACCAGAGAGTGGGACCGAGTAGAGGTGGCGCTCCAGCGGGGTGTCTTTGTAGCCTGTGAAATAGACGGTTTGTGCGTCTTTGCTGACATGCTCAATTGCTCCGACCGCCCAGTCGCCTCTTGTGAGCGGAGAAACGACTGAAAAAACATCACCGTTATCTCTGCGGGAGAAAGCAGCTGCTACTAAATGACGAAATCCTGAGCTTTCACTTGTGGTTATGTAGCCGGCGGAGCTTTCGGAGCGAAAATCATTTGATAGGTTTATCCAAGTGTCGTGTGTTTCAATGCTCAGGACTTCTGTTTGAGGTTCTTTCATTTCGAAAACACTCATTGTGAGTTCCGTCTGATCTCGACCAACGCTTTGAATAAAGAGGTTTGACAATTTTGTCGTCTTATCAGCGTTGCTCCAATTCACGCGCGCCAGATATTGGTCCGTCGCTGGCCCCCAATCATCTTGCCGCCATTCCACCTGAAGCGTTTGCCCCGAGCCCATATTCCGCACGAACAGATCAACCACCGCATTTGGCCGTCCGGCTTTCGGGTAGCGCTGCTCGATGACGCTCACGCTATCGGCCGCAATGTCAAAGCGGGGGACAATATCGACCGTGCTTTCATCAACGCGTGTATAGGCGACATACGCATCGTCCGGGCTCCACCAATATCCGGTGTAGCGGCTCATCTCTTCCTGGGCGACAAATTCGGCGGTGCCATAGGAGAGCGCGTTCGCCGCGTCGCCATCGGGGGTGAGCTGTGTCTCTTCGCCCGTCGCCAACTCAATGGCGTAAAGCGCGCCGTCGCGAATAAACGAGACATAGTTGCCAGCCGGTGAGACTTTCGCGTCATATTCAAACGCGTCGGTTGCGGTCAACTGGCGGGCCTCGGGCGTGCCGCTCGACAGATCAATCAGGTGCAAGTCGCCGCCGATGGGGACGAGAATGGTGGTCGCCGTGCCCCAATCATAGCGGGCGATGCCTTTGACGCCGGCAATGCGTTGGCGTTCGCGCAGGGCTTTTTCTTCTTCGGACAGCTCCACATCTTCGGGCTCGAGAATGCGGCTATCCACCAGCATCGAGGCTTCACCCGTGGCGACCTCAAAAGCCCAGAGGTCGAGCCGTGCCGCATCATCGGCGCGCGGCTTGAGGAAGGTGACGAGTTTGCCGTCGGGCGAAAAGCTCAAAGAGCGCGGAGTGGGCCCTGACAAAGAGGGCGACTGATAGAGGCGTTCGAGCGGGAGCGAG
>CALLCD010000191.1 GCA_938049795.1 uncultured Hyphomonadaceae bacterium
CCCGGTCAATGGGTCAATGCGGCCCTGTCGGCGAAGGTCGGGTTTAATGCGGTGCTGGTGCTTGTCTATGTCTCTATGCTGATGTTCGTCATGCGCCATTTCGCGGGGCCATTGGCGCATCGGCTGTCCAATCCGGGGCTGTTGTGGCTCTCCAGTCTTCTGGCAATGGTTGGGCTCTACATGATGGCGCAGGCTGATAGCGCGGTGACGGTGCTTGCGGCGGCGACGTTCTGGGGCACAGGAGTTTGCTTTATGTGGCCGACCATGATGGCGTCTGTTGCCGAACGCTATCCGCGCGGGGGAAGCTGGTTTATTGGCTTGATCGGATCGGCCGGAGCGCTCGCGATCTATTTCGTCCTGCCGCTTCTGGGGCGGATGTATGATCAGTCGATGGCAAAATATGCGGGCGGGGCCGAAGCGCTCGAAACGCTCCGCCTCGCAGGTGCGCTTGAAGAACTGACCCAGCTTGAAGCCAAAGCGGCGCCTGAAGCGTTCGAATTTGTCGCCATGTTCCCAATCATCCTTTTGGCCCTTTTCGGCGTGATTTGGCTTGGCGACCGGATGCGGATGCGCAAAGCAAATACGACGCAGGCGGCCGAATAGGCGAGCCAGCAGGAGGGGCGCACTCATGCTCGATTTTCTCGCTGCCAATCGGCCGTTAATTGCAACCATTGCAGGGGTTGCCGCTCTATTGCTGATGATCCTCGCCCGCCGGATGCCCGCGTTTCCGGCCTTGCTGCTCGCAGCACTGTTTACGGGACTTGCCGCAGGGCTTGCTCCCAATGCAGTTATTTCTGCCATTCAAAACGGGATGGGCGGCGTGCTTGGCTTTATCGCGGTGATTGTAGGGCTCGGGGCCATTCTCGGCGTTTTTCTTGAGGCGGGCGGTGGCGCGAAAGCGATGGCCGGCTGGCTGATCGGTGGGCGGTCTGACGGGATTGCTGCGGTGATGATGGGCTTTGTCGGCGTGATCATTGCCATTCCCGTTTTCTTCGATGTCGGGCTTATCCTGCTGATCCCGTTGATCATGGCGCTGGCCCGAAAGGCGGGGGCACCGGCTTTGCGGTTCGGTCTGCCGCTTCTGGCCGGATTGGCAGCCGCGCACGCTTTCATTCCGCCAACGCCGGGTCCGATTGCGGTGGCCAATATTCTCGGCGCAGAGCTTGGTGATGTGATCCGGTTCGGCGTCCTTGCGGGGCTTCCGGCCATGCTGCTCGGCGGGCCGATCTATGCCAGATTTGCCGAGGCGCGAGGCTGGCTTGGTGAAGCGATTGCGCCTGAGCCGCACCAGACCCTAGACGCGCCAGAGCCCACCGCAAACCGCGCGCTTGCCCTCCGGGCACTGGCCTGCATTCTTATTCCTCTGGCCCTGATTGTGCTCGGGGCCGTCTCGCCCTCGCTCTTCTCTCAAATGCCTGAAATGATCCCCGCGCTTCAGTTCATCGGCCATCCATTCGTCGCGCTGCTCATTGCCTGCGGGCTGGCGTGGAGCCTGCTCAGGCCCGATGATGCGGCAGGCCAGCAGAGCTTGAAGGAGGGCATGTCGCGCGCCTTCGAGCCGACCGCCGCCATCATTCTGGTCACCGGCGCGGGCGGCGCGTTCAAACAGGTCCTGATTGATACCGGCGCAGGGGCCGCTATGGCCGAAGCCACGCTTGCCATTGGGGTTGCGCCCATCGTGGCAAGCTTCATTCTGGCCGCGCTCGTCCGCATTGCACAAGGCTCTGCCACTGTCGCCATGTTGACCGCTGCCGGACTGGTCGCGCCCATCGCCGCAACGCTCGGCGTCAGCAACACAGACCTCGCTTTGATGACCGTGGCCATTGCGTCCGGCGCGACGGTGGCGAGCCATGTCAATGATTCAGGCTTCTGGCTCGTGTCGAAATATTTCGATCTTTCGCTCAGCCAGACCCTGCGCACTTGGTCGGTGGCCTCGACGCTGGTCGGGCTGACCGGATTTCTCGTCGTTCTGGCGATCAGCGCTCTTACCTAGCCGCGCGTGCCCCCGCATCCGGGGCACAAAGCTTGCGGCGGTCCGCGTGCGCTGCTTATATGGCATTTTTCACCCCGACCCCATCCATCACGCGGGACCACTGGCCAAGCAAACGCGATTTGAACCGCCAGCCGGACCGTCTCTTCGCTTACTTCGGACCCTTCAATGTCAACAGATATTCAGAGCCTCAAACAGATCGAGCAGCGCCTCTTATGGCTCGCCTCATGGACCGTGCATAACGCCAATCATTTGCGCGAGAAGTCGGCGGGAGAGGTGAAAGTCGGTGGGCATCAGGCGTCTTGTGCGTCGATGGTCACGATTATGACCGCGCTCTATTTCCATGTCTTGCGAGCCGAAGACCGTGTGGCCGTTAAGCCCCATGCCTCGCCCGTGTTTCACGCGATGCAATATATGATGGGCCAGCAGACCCGCGAGAAGCTTGAAAACTTTCGCGGTCTTGGCGGCGCGCAATCCTATCCCAGCCGCACGAAAGACATTGATGATGTTGATTTCTCCACCGGCTCGGTCGGCCTCGGCGTGGCTGAAACCGCGTTCGCCTCGCTGATCCAGGATTATCTCGAAGCCAAATCATGGAGCACCGAGCGCCCGCTTGGCCGCATGGTCGCGCTGGTTGGGGACGCCGAGCTTGACGAGGGGAATGTCTATGAATGTCTGCTCGAAGGTTGGAAACATGATCTGCGCAACACATGGTGGGTGATCGACTATAACCGCCAGAGCCTTGATGGCGTCGTCCATGAGGGGCTGTGGCAGCGGATCGAAGCGATCTTCACTGCCTTTGGTTGGCGCGTGGTCACTTTGCGGCATGGCGTCTTGCAGGAAGCGGCCTTCAAGGAACCGGGCGGGGACAAATTGCGTGACTGGATTCAGGCCTGTCCCAACTCGCTCTATTCAGCGCTCACCTTTCGGGGCGGGGCGGCATGGCGCGAGTATCTGTTGAGCGATATTGGCGATCAGGCCGACCTCAACGCCTTGCTCGACCGGCGCTCTGACGAAGAGCTGTCAGCGCTTATGAACAATCTTGGTGGCCAGTGCCTGCAATCGCTGACCGACGCGTTTGATGCTGTGATCGATGATCAGCCTACGGTCTTTCTTGCCTACACGATCAAAGGCTGGGGCACCCCGCTTGCGGGCCATAAGGATAATCATGCCGGGCTCATGAACAAAGCGCAAATGGCAGAGTTTCAGTCGCTTATGGGTATTGCCGAAGGCGAAGAATGGGACAAGATGGCGGGTGTGTCAGACCCCGACGCCTTGCAGACTTTCCTCGACCGAACGGCTTTCTTTGCCAAAGGTCCGCGCCGGTATTCCGCACCGAAACTGCCAAGCCCGGGGCCGGTCTTTCTCGATGACAAGACGCAATCGACCCAAGCCGGTTTCGGCAAAATTCTCGACGCGCTGGCCAAATCCGATGCCCCGATTGCTGACCGGATTGTCACCACCTCTCCCGATGTCACTGTCTCGACCAATATCGGCTCATGGGTCAACCGGCGCAGCCTGTTCGCGCGCGACAGCAAGTCCGATACGTTCCGTGAGCAGAATATTCCCTCGACCCAGAAGTGGCAATTCTCCCCGCAAGGCCAGCATATCGAGCTGGGCATTGCCGAGATGAACCTGTTCTTGCTGCTCGGCGCGGCGGGCCTGTCCCATAGTCTTTTTGGCGAGCGTTTGATCCCTATCGGGACGGTCTATGATCCGTTCGTTGCGCGTGGGCTCGATGCGCTGAACTATGCTTGTTATCAGGATGCGCGGTTTATTATTGCCGGTACGCCAAGCGGGGTCACCCTTGCGCCCGAAGGCGGCGCGCATCAGTCTATCGGGGCGCAGCTTATCGGCATGAGCCAGGATGGTCTCGTCTCGTTCGAGCCGGCCTATCTTGATGAGTTGTCGATCATTATGGATTGGTCGTTTGACTATCTTCAGCGCGATGCGGATGGTGATCCTGATGAGCGCACATGGCTGCGAGACGAGACGGGCGGCTCGGTCTATCTGCGTCTGACCACAAGGCCTATCGAGCAAGTTGGCCTCAAGGCGCGCGACGATGAAGCGTTCCGGCAGGGTGTGATTGATGGCGCATATTGGTTGCGCAAGCCGGGGCCAAATGCCGAGATCATCATCGCCTATCAGGGCTGTGTTGCGCCCGAAGCAATCGAAGCGGCAGGCCGGATCGGCAATGACCGGCGCGACATTGGCGTTCTGGCTGTGACCTCGTCGGACCGGTTGAACTCGGGCTGGACGGCGGCGCGGCGGGCGCGGGCGAGGGGAGCGTCAGGGGCGACCAGCCAGATCGAGCGCCTGATGGCGGATGTGCCGCGCAATGCCACGCTGATCACGGTGACCGATGGCCATCCGGCGACGCTTGCATGGATTGGCGGGGTGATGGGCCACCGCGTTGCCCCGCTTGGCGTTGAGCATTTCGGGCAGACCGGCACCATTAGCGACCTTTACCGCCACTTTCAGATCGACGCGGATGCCATTGTGGCGGCGGCCAATTTCCTCAGCCCGGGCCGCGCGATCCGGCTGCATACATCGCGTTCATAGACAGTGAGATAAAACATAACCGGCTCAATGACTTGACGGGAAGGACGGTTTGCAAAACAAATGGATGAGATGGACGGTTCGACCCCACGCGCGAAGATTGACGATGTTGCCCGCCTTGCCGGTGTTTCGACGAAAACCGTTTCGCGTGTCTTGAACAATGAGCCGAATGTGCGCGAGGCCACACGCGCCCGCGTGAAAGAGGCCGCCGCGTCACTCAATTACACGCCGGATTTTTCTGCCCGCAGCCTCGCCGGTCAAAAATCCTATTTGATTGCCATGTTCTACGACACCGCCTCGCAAGGGTATCTCAGCCAGTTCCAAGCCGGTGCGCTCGTCCAATGCGGTGAATATGGCTACCATCTGCTGGTCGAACGGTGTGATGTGTCCTCGCCGGGCGCTGGCAGCCGCGTGGCCGACATTGCCAGCCGGCTCCGCGTTGACGGTGTGATCCTCTTGCCGCCATTGTCCAATGATGCCGATGTCACGGCGCATATGGCGCGGTCAAGCGTGCCTTTCGTCCAGATTGTTCCAGCCGATCTCAGCGCGGCAAGCTGTTATCTCAATATGGATGATGCCGGTGCCGCCTATGAGCTGACGACATATCTGATCGGTCTGGGTCACCGCCGGATCGGGCATATCAAAGGCCACCCCGCACATGGGGCGTCCGTCCAGCGCTATGAAGGTTATTGCAAAGCGCTCGAAGAGGCTGGTCTTACCGCTGATGCCGCGCTCGTCTCGCAAGGCTTGTTCAGTATCAGCTCCGGCGAGGGGGCCGCCGAGGACCTGTTGGCCAAGTCCAATCCACCAACCGCGATCTTTGCGGCAAATGACGACATGGCCGCCGGCGCGATCAATGCGGCGCGCGCGCGCGGGCTCGTGGTGCCTGATGATTTGTCGATTGTCGGGTTTGACGATTCCGAGATTGCCAGCGTTACCTATCCGCCGCTGACCACGGTCCGCCAACCCATCGAAGACATGGCGCGCGGCTCGGTGGATCTCTTGATCGAAACCATCAAAGCAAATGGCGAAACCAGAGCGGGCAGTGCCGATCGGTTTCGCCATTTCGGCTTTGACTTGGTCGAGCGGGGCTCAGCCACCCCGCCGCGCAGATCCTAGACCGGCTCGGGCGTATCGCCAGACGTTTTCGAGGCTGTCTTTTTCGGCTTATGCTCAATATAGGTGAAGGCCAGTTTGCTTTCATCCTTCGGGTCGATGTCGATTTTCACCGCGCCGCCCTTGGCGAGTTTGCCGAACAATAGCTCTTCGGCCATCGGCTTTTTGACATGTTCCTGAATGGTCCGCGACAGAGGCCGCGCGCCATAATCGGGATCAAAGCCTCTTTCCGCCAGCCAGGCCCTCGCCGCATCGGTCATATCAATCGTGACATTGCGATCATCAAGCTGGGCTTCAAGTTGCAGAACGAATTTCTCGACGACACGTTCGATGATCTCCGGTGTCAGTCCGCCAAAGGCGATGACGCTGTCGAGCCGGTTGCGGAACTCGGGCGTAAATAGCCGTTTGAGCGCTTCTTCCTGCTCGTCATCCTTGCGGCCACGGCCAAAGCCGATGGAGTTTTTCGCCGCATCCGACGCACCCGCATTGGTGGTCATGATCAGGATCACATTGCGGAAATCCACTTTGCGGCCATTGGAATCGGTCAGCGTGCCATTGTCCATGACTTGCAAGAGAATGTTGAACAGCTCAGGATGGGCTTTCTCAATCTCGTCGAGCAAGAGCACGCAGTGAGGATGCTGGTCCACGCCATCGGTCAGCAAGCCGCCCTGATCAAAGCCGACATAGCCCGGAGGTGCCCCGAGCAGGCGGCTGACCGTGTGGCGTTCCATATATTCGGACATGTCAAACCGTAAAAGTTCGACCCCGAGAATGGACGACAATTGCCGCGCCACTTCGGTTTTGCCGACGCCCGTTGGTCCGCTGAACAGGTAGGAGCCAATCGGCTTGTTCGGCTCACGCAGCCCCGCGCGCGCCAGCTTGATCGCAGAGGCGAGCGCCTCAATAGCGGGGTTTTGACCGAACACAACACGTTTGAGATCGCGTTCCAGCGCCTGAAGCTGACTGGCATCATCCTTGGTCACCTGTTTTGGCGGAATCCGCGCGATCTTGGCGACAATGGCTTCAATGTCGGTGATGCCGACCGTCTTGCGGCGCTTAGAGGCCGGTTTGAGCCATTGGGTTGCGCCTGCTTCATCAATCACATCAATCGCCTTGTCGGGCAATTTCCGGTCGGTGATATAGCGCTCGGACAGTTCAACCGCGGATTTGATCGCGTCATTCGTGTAACGCAGCGCATGGAAGTCCTCGAATCTGGACTTGAGGCCGAGCAAAATCTTGATCGCGTCCGGGACCGATGGTTCGACCACGTCGATCTTGCGGAACCGGCGGGCGAGGGCGCGGTCTTTCTCGAAATGCTGCTTATACTCTTTGAACGTGGTCGAGCCCATGCAGCGCAGACCGCCATTTTG
>CALLCD010000192.1 GCA_938049795.1 uncultured Hyphomonadaceae bacterium
CGTTAGGGGAGGTTGCTATGACTTCTTCAGCCGGGTCTCGTCGATATGGTCGCGGTGGGTCTTGATGAGTTTTTTGAGTTTCGGTTCGATGATGTTGACGCAGAAGGGGCGGTCCGGTGCGGTGTAATAGTAATTCTTGTAAGCGTCGGTGACGGCCCGAAAGGCGGCAAAGGGGAGGATTTGGGTGATCAGCGCGGTGTTGTGGCGTGTGGCCAGCGTTTGCAGGATCGCGCGCGCCCTTTCGGTCTGTTGGTCTGAAAATGTGTAGATCGCGCTGCGATATTTGTTGCGCATGGAATGGTTTGAGGCGCTGGCATGGGTGAGAATGTGGATTTCGAGCAGGGTGTCGAGGCTGATCTGGCCTGCATCGAAATGGACGGTGACGCCTTCGGATTCGGTACTGTGTGTGCCTTCGGACGTGATCCAGCCCGATTCTACCTTGGCCACGCCGCGCAAGGATTGGAACACCGCTTCGGTGCACCAGTGACAGCCGCCGCCGAGCCCGATTTTCTCCGCCTCGTCTGCCATTATCCCAGTGCCCAAGGCGCGACCCCAGCGACATCTGCGCCGATATACTCGTAATAGGTCCGCTGTACGGTGCGGGTGACGGGGCCGGGTGTGCCGGTGCCGATCAGCGTGTCGTCAAGCTTGAGCACGGGCGCGATGACGACGCCGGTTGAACTGGTAAAGCTCTCGGACGCCGCTTTCGCTTCGGCCACCGTGAAGGCGCGTTCTTCGATTTTCAGACCGGCGCGGGAGAGGAGGTTAAGCAAAGTCTGCCGCGTAATGCCGGGCAAAAGCGCGTTTGAGAGATCGCGCGTGACCAGCGTGCCGTCGCCAAGCACGATCCACGCATTCGCCGAGGCCGCTTCGGTGACAAGACCATCCTCGTGCATGAACGCGGTATGTGCGCCGGCGCGGCGAGCTTTGCGATAGGCGAGGGATTGGGAGAGGAGCTGGGTGGTTTTCATATCGCGGCGGGTCCAGCGCGTGTCTTCGGCTGTGATCGCGGTGATGCCGTCGCGCGCCACCTCGCCGATGAGCTGTTTGGCAGTGGTGAACATGAACACGGACGGGGCGAAGGTCTCCGGCCCGTAAAAGTCGCGAAAGCCATAGCCTCCGGCGGTGACTTGCAGATAGACGAGCCCCTCGGTCAGCCCGTTGCGGGTGATCAAATCGCGGTGCAGACTGGCCAGATCATCAGGCAAATGGGGGATTTCCAGCCCGTCGAGGGTGCGGGCGAGGCGGGCGAGATGGGCGTCAAAATCGATTAGCTTACCATCATAGACAGCGGTGACCTCATAGGCGGCGTGGGCGAACAGGAATCCGCGGTCAAACGGGCTGATCTGCGCCTCGCTTTCTGGCAAGAACTCTCCGTTCAGAAACACAGTTGGCGTGGTCATTGCACTGCTCATGGCAAAAAGGCCTCAAAATTCGCAAACGTCTGTTGCGGCGCAGCAAAGTTCTTGCACCTGCGAAGATGTTGCGCAAAACTGGAACAATAAGTCACAAAATAATCTGTGACAGAACAATAATTTGGGAGAATGTCATCATGAGTGCAACAGCGGCGCGCGAGAAAAAAGATATTTATGCCATGGGCGAGATCCCGCCCGAGTTCCATGTGCCCAAATTCATGCACGCCTGGACGATACGGCGCGAGCGGCATGGACGCCCCGATACGGCGATGCAACTTGAGCAAGTGCCTGTGCCAGAGATCGACAGTGATGAAGTGCTGGTGCTCGTCATGGCGGCGGGGGTCAACTATAATGGCATTTGGGCCGCGCTCGGCGAGCCGATCTCTCCGTTTGATGTGCACAAGGCTGATTTTCATGTCGCGGGGTCCGACGCGTCAGGCATTGTCTGGGCGGTTGGCCGCAAGGTGACACGCGTGAAGCCCGGCGATGAAGTGGTGATCCACTGTAATCAGGATGATGGCGATGACGAGGAATGTAATGGCGGCGACCCGATGTTCTCGCCCAGCCAACGCATCTGGGGCTATGAGACGCCGGACGGGTCTTTCGCCCAGTTTTGCCGCGTCCAAGCGCGCCAATGTATGCCGCGTCCGAAACATCTGACTTGGGAAGAAAGCGCTTGCTATATGCTGACGCTGGCGACCGCTTACCGCATGTTGTTTGGCCATCGTCCACATGTCTTGAAGCCCGGTCAGAATGTCTTGGTCTGGGGTGCCTCTGGGGGCCTTGGCAGTTTTGCGACGCAGCTTTGCGCGGTGTCGGGTGCCCATGCGATTGGCGTTGTGTCGTCTGATGACAAGCGCGATCATGTTCTGGGGCTTGGGGCCAAAGGTGTCTTGAACCGGAAAGACTTTAACTGCTGGGGCCAATTGCCCACCGTGAACGGGCCGGAATTTGACGACTATATGCGTGAATGCAAAAAGTTCGGCAAAGCGATCTGGAATGTCACGGGCAAAAAAGATGTCGATGTCGTCTTCGAACACCCCGGCGAAGCGACCATGCCGGTGTCTGTGTTCGTCGTCAAACGCGGCGGCATGGTGGTGATCTGTGCCGGTACGACGGGATTTAACCTGACCATGGATGCGCGCTTTTTGTGGATGCGCCAGAAGCGGGTACAGGGCAGCCATTTTGCCCATTTGAAACAGGCTTCTGCGGCGAACCAATTGGTCATCAACCGGCGTATTGACCCGGGCATGTCCGAGGTCATGACCTGGGCCGATATTCCTGCTGCGCACGAGAAGATGCTCGATAATAAGCACCTGCCGGGCAATATGGCCGTGCTCGTCACCGCGCCGCGCCCCGGCCTGCGCACGGTTGAAGATGTGCTCGAAGCGGGGCCGCTTCCGGTGTAGGCTCGAGGGCGATTCTCAACCCGCCGGAGCCTGCACAATGAACACAAATGATGCCGAAGCGTTTGCCCGCACATGGCTTGCGGCGTGGAATGACCGCGATCTCGATTTGATCCTTGATCATTATCACGAGGAAATTGTGTTCCACTCGCCGCGCATTGCCGATGTGATGGGGGCGGCGCGTGCGTCTATTGCTGGCAAGGATGCGCTGCGGACCTATTGGACGGCCGCGCTGGACCGCGCGCCAAAGCTCTATTTCGAACTTGACCGCGTGTTCACCGGCTCGAACACGCTGACCCTGCTCTACACCAATCACCGCGACCAGAGCGTCACGGAGAGCTTCGTGTTTGGCGAGACGGGGAAAGTCGTGCTGGCGATGGCGGCTTATGAATAGTCATCATCTGATCTGATTCCCGAACGCGCTGGCAAAATTCGCCTATCTGGCGTAGACTGGCCGTTCTTCTATCGCAAAAAAGAGGGGATGAAGATGGCAGGTGTCAATATGTTTGACATGATCAAAGGCGCTGCGGGCGGTATGGTCATGCAGCAGGTCGCAAAACAGTTTGGTCTGAACGGATCGCAAGCGGAGGGGGCTATCAAGGCGCTGCTTCCGGCGGTGTCTGGCGGGCTTAAGCGGAACTCGGCGCAAGAGGGCGGCCTGCAGGGCCTGATGGGCGCATTGCAGGGCGGGCGTCATGACCGGTATCTTGATGATCCGGCAGAGCTTGCGCGGCCGGAAACGGTGCAGGACGGCAATGCCATTCTCGGCCACTTGCTTGGGTCAAAAGATATGAGCCGGCAGGTTGCAAGCCATGCGGCGCAAAAGACCGGGCTCGATACGGGCATCCTCAAGAAAATGCTGCCCATGGTGGCGGCGATGGCGATGGGGTCGCTGTCGAAACAGGCTAAAGAGCCAAGTGTTGCGGATGCGCTCATGGGCGCGCTGTCGGGCGGGGGCGGACAAAGCTCTGGCGGCGGGGGACTTGCGGGCATGGTCGGCTCGTTGCTGGGCGGCGGTGAGAAACAGGCGCCGGCCGCGCCCGCAGGCGGGATCAATCTCGGCATGCTCGGCGGGCTTCTGGATGCCGATGGAGACGGCAATCCGATGGATGACATTCTCAACATGGTGATGAAGCGTTAGAAGCTTCGCGCGGTTTCCTTTTCTGCCGGTTCGGGCTTAATGTCCGCTCTGGCAGTCTGGGAGGCGGTTTTGATCAAACGGGTTTTACTTGGCGGCTTGGCGGGGCTGGTCCTGCTGATCGTGGTCATATTGGTGCGCACATTTACCTATGGCGGCGCGCCCGAGGGCGTGGTCGCGGTTGATTTGCCGCCCCCGCCTGAGGTCTCCGCTGCGCAAGCCGCCGAACGTCTTAGCCAGTCGATCAGGTTTGAAACCGTGACCTATCAGAGCGGTGATCCGGCTCCGGATGCGGCCGGACCGTGGCTTGATCTGCATGCCTGGATGGAGGCCACTTATCCGCGCGTTCATGCCAGCCTCAGCCTTGAAAAGATTGCTGATTACAGCCTGCTTTACAAATGGCAAGGCTCTGACGCTGCGCTCGCGCCGATTATTCTCATGGCGCATCAAGATGTGGTGCCGGTCAATGATGGCACGCTGTCTGACTGGACGGGCGCGCCGTTTGCGGGGGAGATTATCGACGGTTATGTCTATGGCCGAGGGGCGCTTGACGATAAAAGCTCGATGGTGGCCATTCTTGAGGCGGGCGAAGCCTTGCTCGCGTCCGGATTTGCGCCCCAACGCACGGTCTATTTCATGTTCGGCCATGATGAGGAAGTCTCTGGGGCCGGCGCAGAAGGGATGGTCGATCTGTTGGCGTCGCGCGGTGTGCGGGCGGATCTTGTGCTGGATGAAGGGTTTTTCGTCATTGAAGACTCGCCGATTACGGGCGGACCTATGGGCTTTATCGGTGTTGCAGAGAAGGGCTATATCACGCTGGAACTGACCGCGAGCGCGGTTGGCGGTCACTCCTCGCGGCCGCCGCGCAACAGCGCCAATGTCCAGCTTGCCCGCGCTATTGTTGCGCTCGATGAAAACCAGATGAAGGCAGATTTTACCAAGCCGCCGGTCTCGGATCTGCTGGCCGCTGCCGCGCCGGATATGGGGTTTGGTCAACGTATGGCGCTTGCGAATTTGTGGCTGTTCGGGCCGCTCGTGGACAAGCAGATGTCCGACGGGGTGGCCAACGCCATGATCCGCACGACGACCGCGCCGACCATGCTTGAAGGCTCGATCAAGGAAAATGTCCTGCCCCAACGCGCTACGGCGATTGTCAATTTCCGCATCCATCCGAACGATACGCCCGATGATGTGATCGCGCATGCCAAAACTGTGGCGGGCGCGTTCGATGTCGAGGTGGCGCTGTCTGAAGGCGGGATTGGGTCGGCCGCGTCGCCTGTCTCGCCGAGCGATGGCCGCGCTTATAGCGTGCTCACGGCGGTGGCCTCGCGGGCGGGTGAGGGGGCGTCAGTGGTGCCCGGGCTTGTGATCGGGGCAACGGATGCGCGGTTTGCCTCGAAAATTTCAGATCATGTCTACCGCTTCGTCCCGAGCCTTGTCAGCCTTGAAGATACGGCGGGCTTCCACGGCACGAATGAGCGTATGTCGGTTGCCAATATGGGCCGGATGACCGAAGGCTATGCGCAGCTTATTCTGGCGATGGACGCGCCATAGCCGCAAGGGACACAAGCAGGTTTTGCCTTGCACAATGGACCGAATGCGCCACACAATTGAACGGGGATGAAGCCCCAATATCAGGAGTTTGAATTATGAGCGGTGCCCCGGTGCAAACAGATGATGTCGCCTATGAAGCTGCAACCGGCGGCGCGCTCGGTAAAAAAGGGATCGGGTGGGCGATTTTCGAGTTTGCGCGGAACCCATATTATAATGTCATCGTTATTTCGCTCTATGCGCCCTATTTCGCAAAATATGTGGTCGGTGACGAAACCGAGGGTCAGGCGATGGTCGGCTGGACGATCGCGATTGCCGGGATCATCATGGCGGTGATTGCGCCTATTCTGGGCAGCTTGATTGACACGGGCGGACGCCGGAAGTTCCCGACATTTCTCGCGCTGGCCGTTTTGGGTGTGACGGCGTCTTGCTTGTGGTTTGTGGAGCCGAACCTGCCAAATGCCGTGGTCATTGGTATGGCGCTGATGGCGACCGGTTATTGTGCCTATACGGTTGCCGAGCTTTTTCACAATGCCATGCTGCCAATGGCGGCCAAGCCCTCTTCTTTGCCGGTGGTGTCGGGGCTTGGCATATCTTTGGGGAATTTCGGGTCGATCCTGTTTCTTGTGCTGTTGTCGATCTTTATCACGGGCACCGACACGCCTTTGTTCGGGCTGGATACTGAAAACGGTGAGACATCGAGGATTAGCGGGCCGTTGGTCGGGCTCTGGCTTGGGATTTTCATTCTGCCCTTCTTTCTATTGATGCCAGACATCAAGAAAACGCCCGAACGCAGTTGGCGCAGAGCCGCAAAAGCGTCTTTCGGGGGCAATGGCGGGCTTATCGGCTCGGTTCGTAACGCTGCAACTTATGTCGGGGAGATGTTTCGCGAGCATCCGAATGTTATGCGCTATCTGGTGGCGCGGATGATTTATGCTGACGGGATTGCGGCACTGTTGACGCTTGGCTCGGTCTATGTGGGCGGGGTGCTTGGCTGGGGTGCCAATCAGCTTGTCCTGTCGGGGATTGTTGGTGGGCTTTGCGCGGTGTTCGGAGCCTTGGCAGGCGGGCTGATTGATCAGGCGTTTGGGCCAAAGCGCTCCATCATGATCGAGCTGACCTGCATTATTCTTCTGATGACGCTGCAATTGTCGATTACGGCGGACGCTTTATTGTTTGGCCTGATCCCCGCTGGGCATGAGGTCTGGGTGGGGGGACCGTTCCCGCGGCTGAGCGATGTTGTCTACCTGTCGCTGCTGATCCCTGTCAGCATGATGCTGGGCGCGGTGATCACGTCGAGCCGCTATATGCTGGTGCATATTGCCCCGCCGGAAAACATCGGACAGTTTTTTGGCTTCTACGCTATGGCTGGCAGCGTCACTGTCTGGATTGGGCCCGGGCTTGTGGCTCTTATGACGACGCTGTCTGGTGATCAGCGCATCGGCATGAGCGGGCTGGGCCTGTTGTTTATTGCGGGGCTTTGGATCATCTCGGGCGTCAAGGCTGGCAAGACGCCGACCTATTTGCAAGAGCGTGAGCTGTCGGAGGCCAGCTGAGGGATACTTAAGAGGTGATGCGCGGGATCGAATTGGTCCGGCGCGGACGCAGGAAGAAGCGGTCCTGAAGCGTGCGTGTGCCCTTCAGGAAAAAACCAAGTTCTGAGGTGTATTCGAACTCTGTTTCGGTCATGATGATTGTGCCGCCATCGGGAACGATACCTGGCGGTATGTCCGTTACAGTCGAGCCAATCGGCAGCTCTGTTGTGTTTGCATTCGCCTCGCTCCAGACCACAGTGATGGTTCCACCATTATTGGCAAGGCTGGAAACGCGTAGCTGGGCATCTCGCGGGTCTACTGTGCTCAACAAAGCCTCCGAGGCCCGGAAGACGTTTATTTCGTCCTGATTGGTAAATGTCAGAAGGCGCGAGGTGAGATCGCCCATTGTGGCGCTGGTCGAGGTGATCTGACGGTCAGCCAGCATCAGAAGCGACATTTCTACGCCACCAAAATAGAGCAGCAGCAAGAAGGGCGCGATCAAGGCAAACTCGATCGACGAGACACCGTCTTCATTCGATCCGGCTTTGCGAATACCGTGCCGGTATGCGCGCTGGACAAGAGAGGAGGGGAACAGGGAAAGTTTCATGACTGTTTCTCGATTGTGACTTGGGAGGCGATTGGAAGCTTGTGACTAGGAACCAGGCGGGACTGGTGCGACAAAATTGAAAGGCTCATTCTGGAAGGCGATGCTGGCCTGAAGGAGCCTTGAATTTCCGTCTGGCAGATTTGCCAATGGGCGGCTGATCAGCGGCGTCACCAAATCCCACTCATAGAAAGCCCGTGCAATAACGATCTGGTTTGGGGCGCCCGGTTGGAATACGAAATTTGTCGAATCGACCTGGCCGGTATCGGGATCAATCGGGTTCGGTGGCGGACCGCCATTGAAATTGTTGAAGGCGCGCATGTCGAACTGCACTTGATTGCAGTCCAGAAGCGAAAACAGATTGTCGCAAACTGCGCTGCGGAAGGCAGCCAGTGTCGGGGTGGAGCCTGTCTGGAAAGCGCCGGTGCGGATGGACCGTGCGGCATCGTTCAGGCCAAATTCAAGCGTTGTGCTGATAATGAAGATCATCGACACTTCGAGCAGCCCGAAGATCAGGAAGAAAAATGGTGTCGCAATGAGCGCAAACTCGACAGCGGTGGCACCGCTATTGTCTTCAGCCCACGCATTAAATCTTGTCTGCATCTTGCGCGTGAAGATTGTCAGATCAATTATCTTTTCCATTGTACCAGCCCTGTGATCTTGAAACGGAATACGCTCTATATCAGAGGGTGATTTCTGATTGGATAATCCAATTGATTGAATTTCACTGAAATTGAAACGGCCACACTCGAAGAGCATGGCCGTTTGTGATCTTTGACTTGGGAACGCGTCCCGAGATGAGGTTTAGTTGTCCGCTGAGGACAGTTCCTGAATACGCTCGGACTGGGCGATCAGCGTATCGAAATAGGTCACTTCATCACCGAGAGAGAGAACGGAGCGACAGGTGGGCGCGCAGTCATATGTATTGGTCGCGCCGGCGCGGTTCACATTGACCAGATTGGTCGTGTTTGTTGTCACCACGACATCGCCTGAATAAAGCTGGCTGCCGTCTTCGCTGAAAATAAGCAGGTTCGTTGTTCCAAATGTCCGTCCCGTGATGAAAATAAGGTTGGCATCATGGACGGCGACATCTGCAACGCGGGGGTTGCCGATGACAACGCTTGCGGCTGCGGCTTGTAATTTAAGTGATGTCGATTTGTTCGCCTCGATGACAATTGATTCTGCGAAAGCGCTGGTGGCGCAGACGACAGCGGCAAGCCCGAGCGCGGCGGTGCGGAGGAGGGAGCTAGGCATAACGGTTCCTTATAAGTGAGACGTTTCATGCACTATCGGTGAATAAAGTTGCGCTTTCCCTAATGTCTGGGAAATCTGGCATATGGCGTGTCGCCGCTCTCGTCTGTCTTGGATTGGGCGTATATATAAAGAGAGATTGGGGGACTCGACGGCCCGGATGTAAGGAGAGCGTTATGGTAAACAAAATATAGAATAGTGTTCATGAATTATTCGTTTTGTTTTACTTGGAATTCATTTTGTTCGGCTAGGTTGGTTTTGTTCCGGAATTAAAAGTTAAACAGTCGGGACTTAACCAATATGCATGATGGGAGTTTCCAATGCAAAATTTCGTACGTTTCATTAAAGACGAGTCTGGCGCAACTGCAATTGAGTACGGTCTGATCGCCGCACTTATCGCTGTTGCAATCATCGGTGCTGTTACTGCTGTTGGCGGTAGCGTCAGCGATCAGTTCACCGAAATCGGTGCGACTCTGGACGCTGTTCCAACAGGCGCAGAATAAGGTATAATTTATACCTGCTAGGAAGCCGCCAAGTTTTACTTGGCGGCTTTTTCTATGCGTCAAGTATTCGTTTAGCATTATTTGCTAAGGCTGGTCAGGCTAACCCCACTGGAGATGAGTATGATATCCGCAATTTTTGGCGCTGCCTTTTTTGTTCTTTGTTTGCAGGCGGCGGTTAAGGACACGCTCTCGCTCAAGATTACCAATGGGCTGAATCTGTCTATCGTGGCTCTGTTTATCCCGGCCGCGTTTGCAGCGCAGATCGGCTGGGCGGCGGCAGGTGGACATTTGCTTGCCGGGGTCATTGCTTTCCTCGTCTCATATCTGCTTTTTGCTGTCCGCTTGTTTGGGGGGGGTGACGCAAAAATGATCCCGGGTGTTCTTCTGTGGATTGGACCGGCGGGCTGGATACAGTTTGTTATGGGTATGGCGCTTAGCGGCGGCGTTTTGGCCATCGTGATCTTGCTGGCGCGTCGTGCCGTGCCGGCCGCTCTGGCGCCGGGCTTTGCCCAGAATGTCCTGAGCAAAGAGAATGGAATACCCTATGGAGTCGCCATTACAGTGGGCGCATTTTTCGCTGCTCCGCATAGTGAATTACTTAACGCTTTCCTAAGTCAGTTCAGCGTTTTTGGTTAACCTTCCTTTAGAACACTTGTGTAATTCTCCTCACGAATAAGAGTATTGGGTAATCTTTCCCGCACAAGGTTCGGAGGAACACACTTTGTCCCCATTAAGACTAATTTTCATTCTTGTGGCTTTGGTCGCAGGCGCTGCGGCATTCATGCTGATGCGGTCTGCCTTGTCGACGCCAGCTGTTGCGACCGGACCCGTCGTGCAAGTCGAGACAGAGGTGCAGGTCTCCGAAGTTGATGTTCTCGTTGCCGTCAGAGACTTCCGGATCGGTGAAGTCATCATGCCTCAGGATATGGCTTGGGCTCCTTGGCCAGAAGAGTCTGCCAATCCGGAATATTTCACAATGACTCAGCATCCGGATGCTTTCTCTGATCTATCAGGAATGGTCGTCCGTGTACCGATTTTTGCGCGTGAGCCGATCCTACCTCAGAAAATTGTCAAGCGCGGTGATACGAGTATCATGGCAGCACTGGTCGCCCCGGGAATGCGCGCCATATCAGTCGAGATTTCAGCGGAGTCTGCGGCGGGCGGGTTCATTCTTCCTGATGACCGGGTCGATGTGATCCTGACCCATGAAGTTGAGCTTCTGACAGCAAACGGGACTGCAGACGATATTGAGAGTATTATTATTCTGGAAAATGTCCGTGTGCTGGCCATTGACCAGAAGATTGGACAATCTGACGGGGCGCAAACAGCCATTGGTCAGACGGCGACATTGGAACTGAGCCCGCAAGATGCTGGTCTTGTTGCTTTTGGAGAGCGCAAGGGGGTGCTTTCACTTGCCCTTCGCAGCCTGACCGATGCAGCGCTGGCGGGGGATGTGGTCACGTCACGTGCGGCAGACTTGAAGTCAACAACATCCGGCGGACGGGTCACCGTGTTTAGAAATGGCCGCGTGCGTGAAAGCGCCGCTGGCACAGGAGAGTAGACTATGTGGAAAACAGTACGGTCACTTTGTATGGCGCTCACTGCGTCAGGACTTCTGTGCGGGGTCGAAGCCCATGCGCAGCGCAATCTGCTTGATGTTGATATCAGTGAACCCGGTGATACCGCGATCACCCGTGAGATCGTTTTGTCGCTGGACAAGTCGACCGTTGTCGAGGTTGGTCGGCCTGCTGCCGATGTGGTGATTACCAATCCCGCAATTGCAGATGCGGCTGTTCAGACATCGCAACGCATGATCTTTCGCGGCGTCTCGATCGGGACAACCAATGCCTTTATCTTTGATGATGATGGCAACCAGATTCTCAATCTCGAGATTCGGGTCGAGCCGGATCTGTCGGGACTGATGGAGCTGATCAAGCGGCATGTGCCAGATGCGCGTGTCACAGCGGAAGCTGTCACGTCGAACATCGTGCTGACCGGCGTGGTTGACAGTCTGAGCCAGTCTGACAGCGTTATCCGGCTGGCCAACGCTTTTCTCGGTGTGGACCGTGACGCAACGGATGCGCCGGCGGTCGTCAATATGATGCAGATTGCGGCCAAGGATCAGGTTTTGTTGCAGGTTCGGATTGTCGAGATGCAGCGTTCCGTGATCAAGCAATTGGGGATTAATCTCGACAGCGGTACGAATTTTGGTGCGCTACAGGGCGAACGTATTGCTCAGGCTGTTGATGGAAATGGCATTCTGACGGGGGACGAAATTCTCGAAGGGGCTGGTCCTTTCTTAGGCGGGGTAGGGCTTAATTCTTCGACGGCCTTTAATCTTGCGGGGTCCGCGCTTGGCGGGTTGAATCTGTCCGGATCGCTGGCAAACCTCATCAACGGTCGGGATTCAAAAAGCCGCTTGAATGCCTCTCTGGCGGCTCTGGAGCGGATCGGTGTGGTTCGTACACTGGCAGAACCGAACATTACGGCGCTGTCGGGCGAGCCTGCCAACTTCCTCGCAGGGGGTGAATTTCCGGTGCCTGTCTCCCAGGATGACGGCGGAACAATTTCGGTGGAGTTCCGGCCATTTGGTATCGGGCTTGGTTTTACACCTATTGTCTTGTCTGAAGGTCGCATTTCCCTGCGGATGTCTACAGAGGTGTCTGAGCTTTCGTCTTCTGGTGCCTTTCAGGGGGCCTCGGCGACGGGTGTTGGCTCGAACGGGGAAATTATTGTCACGCAGGGGCTGACCATTCCTGCGCTGACGGTCAATCGCGCGGAAACCACTGTGGAACTGCCATCGGGACAGTCCATGATGATTGCCGGTCTGATCCAGTCCAGCACACGGCAGACGCTCGATGCAGTGCCCGGGGTCAAGAACATCCCGGTGCTTGGGGCGCTTTTCCGGTCGCGTGACTTCCTGAATGAGGAAAGCGAGCTTGTGATCATTGTGACGCCATATCTCGTGGACCCGGCCAAACAGTCCCAGTTGCGGACGCCTGATACCGGCTTCTCGAATGCCAGTGATGCGAAGACGGTTTTGTTCGGAAAGCTTAACCGGCTGTACGGCGATGACGAAACACCAGCGGATGCCAGACAATATGCTGCGCCCGTCGGCTTTATTGAAGAGTAGGGAAAGACAGATGACCAAATCCAAATTGACAGTCTGTGCCATTGTGATGGCATCTGCAGGCCTTGCCGCTTGCTCCGTATCGCCCGCCGTGCCGGTGGAGTATATTGATACGCCCGTGCTCGAACGGTTTGAAATTGATGTGGCTGAGCGCACGGAGACGCTGGAGATTGTTCTCGATCCGTCGAGCAATCGTCTGTCTATGGCGCAGCGTGACCAGATTGCGAATTTTGTCAGAGCCTATGCCGATGTCGGGCAGGGGCCTTTGTCGATGACCCTGCCTGAAGGTAGCGGCAATCCCCAGAGCGCAATTGCGGCGATTGCAGAAGCGCGTGAGATCGCTTGGGAAAACGGCGTGCAGTATAAGGAAATCAAGGGATCTGCGAGCCCATTCGAGTTCCAGCCCGTCGTAACCTTGTCGTTCACGCGGTACGACGCGATTGCGCCCGAATGCGAATCTCTTGGCACCATCGACATTGCCAGCACGCGTTCAAATGCCGATCTGCCAAATCTGGGATGCTCTGTGCGGACGAATCTGGCGGCCATGATCGCAAACCCGGCAGACCTGTTAGGCGATCGTCAACTTGATCCGGCCGATAGTGAACGGCGCTACATTACGTTCCAGGCCTATCGCCAAGGCGAGCAGACAGCTTCGGAACGCAATGAAGGCGAATCCGGTGTGATCTCCGACGCCATTGATAATTAGAGTAGAGGGTTGATAATGACGAATGATAACGCGCTTTTCGAAGATGATTTTCTTCTGGATCTAGACGATGATGCGGGCCCTCAGCCTGAGGCAGATGTTGCCAGTGACCTTGCCGAGCAGGTGATGACGCAGACGGTGGCAGGTCTGGACGTGGCACCCGCCAGTTCTGTTCCAATGCCCGAGCCTGAGGGCGGGGACGCACCTCTGCCGGCGATCTCAATTCGGGTGTTCTTTGAGCAACCGGCAACCGGGGAGTTGATTGAAACAGCCTCGAATGATCGCCGCATGCGGCGCACGGATCTGGAAATGGTCCCGGGCGGTATCCCTGCGGCGATGGCGTATCTGGGCGAGAATGTGACCCCCAATCTATTGGTTGTGGAATCGTCTCTTCCTGCGGCGGAAATGCTGGGCCAGATTGATGCGCTTGCGGAATATTGCGATGCGGGTGTTCAGGTCATGGTCGTGGGTGCGATGAACGATATCGCGCTCTACCGCCAGCTTGTTGCGCGCGGTGTCAGTGAATATCTCGTGCCGCCGATTACGCCGCTGCAATTTATCCGTACAGTGTCTACGCTGTTTGTGGACCCTGAAAAGCCATTTGTTGGTAAGTCTGTCTCCGTTGTCGGAGCCAAGGGCGGGGTCGGGGCGTCAACCGTGGCGCACAATCTTGCCTGGTCGATTGCGGAGAATGGCCATTTGAATACGACGCTTGTCGATCTTGACCTGTCATTTGGCACCACGGCGCTTGATTTCAACCAGGAAGGCAGCCAGTCGATTACCGATGCATTGCTTTCGCCCGACCGGACCGATGATGCCGTGATCAGCCGTCTTCTGACAACGGCAACGGAACGACTGTCATTGTTTACCGCGCCTGCCAGCGTGTCCGAAGAGTTTGATATTGGTCCGGAGGCGTATGATACCGTGATCCAGGCCGTGCGCGGCACCGTGCCTTATGTTGTGCTCGACCTGCCGCATATCTGGTCGTCATGGTTGCGCCAGACTCTGGTCTCCTCCGATGAGGTGATTATGGTGTGTCAGCCTGATCTGGCGTCGCTTAGAAACGGTAAGAACATATTGGATCGTCTGAAGGCGGAGCGTCCGAATGACCAGCCTCCGCGTCTCGTCCTGAATATGGCAGGCGTTCCGAAACGGCCTGAAATTCCGGCGAAAGATTTCGCACAAGCGATTGGCGTCGAGCCTGAAGTGGTGATCGACTTCGATCCGGGATTGTTCGGAACAGCTTCGAACAATGGTCAGATGATTTCCCAGACACAGGCTGATGCGAAAGCGTCGCTGGCGGTGGATCATCTTGCATCTATCATGACAGGGCAGGCCGTTGATGCGCCTGCGAAGACGTTCGTTCAGAAATTGCTCGGTAAATAGTAGAGACCGATAGGGGTTGATTTATGTCATTTGGTAAGCGTGTATCAGGCGGAAATGCTGCTGCGCCGGGAAAACCCGTTGCGCCAGCATCGCCAAGCCCCGAGGTCAAGCCAAAGGCTGTCGCTCCGGCACCCAAGCCGGCTGCGCCAGCACCGGCGCCCGTTCCGGCCAAGGTCAAGCCACCTGAGGCACCTGCGGCCGAAGAGATGGTCGTATCGGAGAAGTCGGAGCAGTACTACGCGACGAAAACGACGGTCTTCAATGCACTGATTGATACGATTGACCTCGGCCAGCTGGCCCAACTGGATCAGGAAAGTGCGCGCGAGGAAATTCGCGATATTGTTGTCGAAATTATCGCCATCAAGAATGTTGTGATGTCGATTTCCGAGCAAGAAGGCTTGCTCGACGATATTTGTAATGACGTGCTGGGCTATGGTCCGCTTGAACCCTTGCTGGCGCGTGATGACATTGCCGATATCATGGTCAATGGTGCGGACACGACCTATATCGAGGTGGATGGTAAAATCCAGCGGACCAATGTCCGGTTCCGTGATAATGCGCAATTGATGAATATCTGTCAGCGGATCGTGTCGCAAGTTGGACGCCGGGTCGATGAAGCCAGCCCGATTTGTGATGCGCGTCTGCTTGACGGCTCGCGTGTGAACGTGATTGCACCACCGCTTGCGATTGACGGGCCTACGCTGACCATTCGTAAGTTTAAAAAGGACAAATTGCGGCTTGAGGATCTCGTCAATTTCGGCTCGATCTCGCCGGCCGGCTCGGAACTGCTCCGGATCATTGGCCACTCGCGCTGTAATGTTCTGATCTCTGGTGGTACGGGCTCGGGCAAGACGACATTGCTCAATTGTCTGACGGGCTTTATCGAGCCGGGCGAACGCGTGATTACCTGCGAAGACTCCGCCGAATTGCAACTCCAGCAGCCCCATGTTGTGCGGCTTGAAACCCGCCCACCCAATATTGAGGGCTCGGGCGCGGTGACCATGCGGGAGCTTGTGAAAAACTGTCTACGGATGCGTCCTGAACGGATCATTGTGGGTGAGGTCAGGGGGCCTGAGGCGTTTGACTTGCTGCAAGCTATGAATACGGGCCATGATGGCTCGATGGGAACCCTGCACGCCAACTCACCGCGTGAGGCTTTGTCGCGGGTTGAATCAATGATCACGATGGGGGGCTTTTCGCTTCCTGCACGGACGATCCGTGAGATGATTGTTGGCTCGATTGATGTGGTCATTCAGGCGACGCGTCTGAGAGATGGTTCGCGCCGTATCATCAATATCACCGAGGTCATGGGGCTTGAGGGCGATACTATCGTTCTACAAGACGTGCTGACATATGAAATTGATGGTGAAGACGCTGATGGAAAACTGATTGGCCAGCATCGCGGAACGGGTATTGGGCGACCGAAATTCTGGGAGCGGGCGCGCTACTATAATTTGGAGCAAGATCTCGCTACAGCGCTTGATACGCTGGAGGAAGCGGCATGACCGAACAGGATATGATGCTTTACGGCGTTGCGGCGCTGGCTTTTCTGACAATCGGAGGGTTGGGGCTCGCCTTTACGGGCGGGAACTCCAATAGTGCGGCGCGCAAGCGGGCAAAATCAATTGGCGCCGGGGATCGGCCTGCCAGTCAGGGGCGCACGGGGAATGATGAAACCTCAGCCCGCCGTAAAGAAACACAAAAGATGCTGAGTAAACTGCGTGAGCAGGATGAGCAACGCAAGAAATCTCTTGTTCCGCAGAACATCAAAGCCAAGATTGATCAGGCCGGACTTTCCATTACGCCAGCAACCTTCTGGATGATCTCTGTTTTTGTTGGCGCCTTGTTTGCGCTTCTTGCCTTTTTAAGTGGCGCGGAAGGTGTTGTGGCCTGGGGGTATGATTTGAAATCACGGCCCGTTGTTATCGCGATGGCTGGCTTGACGGGATTGCTTGGCTTGCCACGCTGGGTTCTGAACAATATGGCGAGCAGCCGTGCCAAGAAAATGACCAACCAGTTTGCCGATGCCATCGACATTATTGTGCGTGGTGTTAAATCCGGTCTTCCTCTTGCGGAGTGTTTGCAGATCATTTCACGCGAAAGCCCGGCACCGCTTGGGCCGGAGTTTCAAACCCTGACAGATTCGATTGCAATGGGCACCAATCTTGAGCGGGCTTTGCAAAATCTCTACCGCCGTGTCCCTCTGCCAGAGATCAATTTCTTCGTCATCGTGTTGTCGATCCAGTCGAAAGCAGGGGGTAATCTGTCGGAGGCTCTGGGCAATCTGTCTCTGGTTATCAGATCCCGCCGTATGATGCGCGAAAAGATCAAAGCCCTGTCATCGGAGGCGAAGGCATCTGGCATGATTATTGGCGCTTTGCCCTTTGTTGTGGGGACTTTGGTCTTCATTACGACGCCCGATTACATCATGGAACTGTTCACCACCGAGACGGGGCATTTCCTGCTGGTGCTGGCAGCAATCATGATGACGATGGGCATAACGATTATGCGCAAGATGATTAATTTCGATATGTAAAGTGAGGCCCGTGCCGTAATGTCAATTGTATCTGAAATCTCCAATATTGCGAGCGATCCGGCGGCGGCGGCTTCTGTGCTCGCAGCGGTTGGCATTTTCGCGGCAGTCATTTCTGTTGTTGCGCCGATGTTGCAAGGCGACAAGCTGAACACACGCCTCAAAGAGGTGACGAATCGGCGCGAGCAGTTGCGAAAACAGAGTAGGGCGGAGCTGACCAATACTTCGCTCAAGCGGGAGTCCAAGGGCGCGGTTGCGGATCTGAATGCAAAGTTCAACTTGCAGAAGCTGCTTGAAGATCCCAATGTCGAGGCGAATTTGCAACGCGCGGGCTTGCGGGGTCCGGGGCCGGTCTCGATGTTTTATGCGGCCCGCATGATTGCGCCATTTGTTGGTCTGGCCTTGACGTTTCTCTATGTGTTTGTGCTTGAAGCGATCTCGATTGACGGTCCGATGCGGTACGGGTCTTTGCTGTTTGGCATGGCGGCGGGTTTCTATTTGCCCAATCTCTATGTCAGCAATCTGGCGTCCAAGCGCCAACAGTCGATTATGCGGGCGTTTCCGGATTCGCTCGATATGCTGCTGATCTGTGTTGAGGCGGGTATGTCGATTGAAATGGCGTTCCAGAAGGTTGGCCGTGAGATCGGTACGGCGTCGGTCGAACTGGCTGAAGAATTGATGCTGACCACGGCGGAGCTGTCCTATTTGCAGGAGCGGCGTATGGCCTATGAAAATCTGGCATCGCGAACCGGCCATGAAGGCGTCAAGGCGGTCTGTCTGGCGCTTGGTCAGGCTGAACGCTACGGGACGCCTTTGGGGGATGCTTTGCGGGTTATGGCCAAGGAAAACCGTGACATGCGTATGTCTCAAGCCGAAAAGAAAGCGGCGGCTCTGCCAGCTCAGTTGACCGTGCCGATGATCCTGTTCTTCCTGCCGGTCCTGTTTATGGTTGTGCTTGGGCCTGCCTATATCAAGTTCAAGAAGAACAATGCGGAAAATGGCGGTTAGTCGGACATAGCGCAGGTGTTGCCCTTTAGGGGCTGAAACTAGACCCTTACAGGACAAGAATACCCCGTATGTCCCTGAGGCGTGCGGGGTGTTCTTTTTGGTCGGGCTTGATTTTTGTTTTTAGGAGCGACGTTGAACCTAGTTCAGCCCTTCGGTGACCAGACTTGTCCGTCGGGACCGGCGGCGTCGGTTCGCTGTGGCGGGTGGGGCCGTTTGAGTGGGTGGTGTTGCAGTTGCGGTTCCAGTCGCGGTCCCGGCCTCTGGCTCGGCAAGCGCAACTGTTTGAACAGGTTGGCTTGGTGCTGGTTTTGGAGCGTCCTGTCTTGTCGCAATATCGGAGATGGCCTGAAACTGAGAGCTGGTTCCGATCATTTGCGCAAGGAAGTCCGTGTTCCGTTCCGCAATGCCCGCTGGGGCATCCTGAGACGCGATTGCGCGGGCTTCCTCAAATTTGCCTTGCAGCCCGAGAATGAGGGCAAAATTCTGCCTGATCTTGGGTGAAGCGTCGGGCAGGCTCACGGCCTTGCGCAATTTCTCTTCCGCTTCGGGAAGATTGCCCGTCAGGGCCAGCGACATGCCATAATTGGACAGTGTCGCCTGCCGGTCGGGATTGCGCAAAAGAGCTTCAGCATAGGCCTTCTGGGCATTTTCATGCTGGCCTTCGCGGTCGAGGATCATGCCGATGGCCGCAAAAGGGAAAGGATTGTCCGGATTAATCGCAAGGGCTTTGCCATAGGCCCGCAGAGCATCGCGTGATTTGCCCTGACTGGCGCTGGCACGTCCCAGTTCGATATAGAG
>CALLCD010000193.1 GCA_938049795.1 uncultured Hyphomonadaceae bacterium
AACGAAAACAACAGCGCCATCGTCCGGATCATAATATCCCGATTGGCCGTAAACAGACGAAACAGCTTCTCCCTGTCCCAAAGCCGCCCCCGGTCTGCCGCAGCCCCGCGCACCAGAAACAGCCCGAACCCCAGCGCAAACCATTCCGCAATCGCCGTCCCGAGCCCAATCCCCGCAGGCCCAAGATCCAGCACCGCAACAAAGTACACATCCAGCCCCGCATTGATCCCATTCATCACGATCTGCAAAGCCAGAAGCGCCCGCGTCCGCCCTGTCCCCAGCAGCCAGCCGGAAATCCCGTAACTCATGAGCAGGGCAGGCGCGCCCCAAATCCGCGCATCAAAATAAGCCCGCCCCAGCGTCTCCACATCCGCATCTGCCGTAAACAGAGCAAAAGCCGCCCCCTCAAGCAAAGGCCCCGTGACAAACAGCACCAGCCCCAATCCCGCCCCAAGCAGAACTGCGCGCCACAAGACCGCCCGCATTTCGGAAAGCTCACCCGCGCCGCGCGCCTGCGCCGTCAGCCCCGTCGTGGACATGCGCAAAAAGCCAAAGCCCCAATAGATAAACCCGAACGCCACCGCCGCAATCGCCACCGCCGCCAGATCCGTCTTGTCGCCAAACCGGCCCATCGCAGCCGTGTCCACAATGCCCGTCATAGCGATGGCCGCTTGCGACAGGATCACCGGCCAGACAAGCGCCAGCACCCCGCGGCGGCTCAGCGGCGCAGGTGTCGCGGGCAGGGTCATAAGCGGAGGGCCCTAATCAAACAGTTTCGAAACGCTCTCTTCATTCGCAATCCGCCGGATCGCCTCGCCCAGCAGCGGCGCGACAGGCAGCACACGGAGCGATTTTGACTTGGCATCTTCGTCGCGCGGCTGGATCGTGTCGCAAATGACAAGCTCGTCGAGCACCGATTCCTCGATCCGCTTGACCGCGCGCTTATTGTCTTTGGGTGAAAGCACCCCATGTGTGACATAGGCCGACACGGCGGTCGCGCCCTTGTCCTTAAGCGCCGCCGCAGCATTGCAGAGCGTGCCGCCACTGTCGCACATATCGTCGATCATAATGCAGCGGCGATCTTTGACATCGCCAATAATGTTCATCACTTCGGACTTGCCCGCTTCGGGCCGTCTCTTGTCCACAATCGCAAGATCACACCCGAGCCGCTTGGCCAGTCCCCGCGCGCGCACCACGCCGCCAACATCCGGCGAGACCACCATCAGCTTCTCGCCATTATACCGGTCGCGAATGTCTTTCAGGATCACCGGTCCTGCGACCATATTGTCGGTCGGAATATCGAAAAAGCCCTGTATCTGTCCGGCGTGCAGATCCATGGTCAACACACGGTCAGCGCCCGCCGTACAGATCAGATTGGCGACAAGCTTGGCCGAGATCGGCGTCCGGCCATCGGTCTTGCGGTCCTGTCTGGCATAGCCGAAATAGGGGATCACAGCGGTAATCCGTCGGGCCGAAGCGCGGCGCAGCGCATCCATACAGATCAGCAATTCCATCAGATTGTCATTAGCCGGATAGCTGGTCGACTGGATCACGAACACGTCTTCGCCGCGCACATTCTCGTTGATCCGCACGAACACTTCATTGTCGGCAAAATTCTTCACTTCCGCATCGGTCAGCGGCGCGTCGAGATAGTCTGCGATATTTGCTGCCAAGGGGCGGTTCGCGTTGCAGGAAAGCAATTTCATTGTGTCTGGTCCCAAGCCTTCATCCATCATCTGTCACGCTTCTGTAACAAAGCGGCATCGGGCGCAACGGTCGGCGGCGAGATTCGTGCAGCTATTCCGGTTTCAGCATAATCACTGAGGCATTTCTGCCATAGTCGGCGAGCCCTTGATGATTGCGCCGCCGGTTCGAAAAATACTGATTCGTGAGCGCGCACGTATCATGAGCGATCACATCAATGCGCGACAATCCCGCCCGCACAAGCTGGGCATGGACAAAGCCCTGAATGTCAAACTGGTGCCGGTCCGCCTGTCCCTTGGCAAAGAAACGGTCCGATGCAGAACTGTAGGATAAAAACGTCTCGCGAAATTCCGGCCCCACTTCATAAGAGGCCTGCCCGATACACGGCCCGATCGCCGCGCTGATTTGCGAGCGGTCCGCGCCAAGCTCTTCCATCGCGTCCACCGTGTTCGAACCAATGCCGCCAATCGCGCCTTTCCAGCCAGAATGCGCCGCGCCGATGACGCCCGCTTTTTCGTCCGCAAACAGGATCGGAACACAGTCCGCCGTCAGAATGGCGAGCGCCAGTCCGGCCGTTTTCGTCACCATCGCATCTGCCGAGAGGCTCAATCGCTGTTCTGAGCCAGTTTCCGGGCCACCCAGCCGGGCCACTTTCGCCGAATGGTGCTGGTAGCAAGAGATCAGGTTTTCAGGGCTCGCCGCGCCAATCGCCGCAGCAATCCGGCCACGGTTCTCCGCCACCGCTTCGGGCTGATCCGCCGAGCCCGCGCCTGCATTCAAGCTTGTGTATAACCCTGTGGATACCCCACCTTGTGAGCCAAAAAATCCATGCGAAATCATGGACATATGCGCAAGACTGGGCGCGGTGGTGGAGGGCGGTGTCAGGTCCGAAGTCATGTCTTACGCTTTGCCAAATCCTGCTGGTGCAGGCAAGCCGTTTGAAGACAGACAAATCACTTTAAACCGCGTCCCCATCCCGTCCGGCGCAACCAGTTTCTGCGCCTCTTCGAAAAGCGCCTTTGATCTGTCTTTATTGTTTTTTATCAGTGCATTAAGTCGATCCTGCAAGCCAAGCGCACCAAGAAAACCGCCTTGCGAAACCGGGCCGTGGACCGCCAATCCGGCCGCCGCACCAAGCTTTGAAAACCGGCCAAAATCCACATCGACAGTCAGATCCGCCGTGCCGGGGTCGGCGAACGGATGGATCTGCACACCGTCCTTGTAGGCGCGCAATGTGTCCGCTGGCGTGCCGGTTTCGGGACCATAATCAATGAACAGAGCATAGAACGCTTCGCCGCGACGTGCGCGTTCGGCCAGCGTCGCAACCAGACCATCGAGGCCAGGCTGGATCTCCACTTCGCCAGAGCGCGACACCGGAGGAATGGCAGCCGCGTCTTCGGCGGGCAAGTCCGAGCGGTCAATGCCAAAGGCCAGCGCGCCCGCTGCGTCCAATCCCACAACCCGCTCGCGCCAGACCTCACCCTCACGGACAAATTGGCGCGCGGGAAGACAGTCGAGAAACTCATTTGCAATCAATATGGTCGGCCCGCCGGGAAGCGCCTCGAGCCGCTCGATAAACCGGACCGGATACCCCGCCAGCGCCTCCGCTTGTATCCGCCGCAGCTCCGCGCTCGCCTCGATGAGAAGAAGTCCCAACGTCTCCATAGGAAGAAACCGCGCCGCCACCCGCAAAGCATCGGCCATCAGCGTGCCACGTCCGCCGCCAATTTCCACCAAATTGAACGCGTCAGGCCGTCCAAGCGCGCGCCATTGCGCCACAATCCAGAGCCCTAAAAGCTCGCCAAACATCTGACTGGTCTCAGGGGCCGTGATAAAGTCCCGCCCAAGCCCCGCACCATTGGCATAATAGCCATCCTGCGGATCATGCAGACAGGTTTGCATAAAGGCCGAGACGGGCATCGGTCCATCCATACGGATCTGTCGGATCAGACGGTCTTTCAGCGACATATCAACCTATTTTACCGGCGCGCTCAATGGTTTTTCGCGTGTCGAATACCAGATCAGAAATCCGCCAGCGAGCCACATGGGCGTTGAGAGGATCTGCCCCATCGTGATCCACTCGGGCAGGAAGTCGATATGCCCGTCAGGTTCCCGAAAAAACTCGGAAATTGAACGCCCTAGGCCGTAAAGGATGAAGAATAATCCGGTCGCCAGCCCCGGTTTTTTGAGCAAGCCAAACCGGAAAGCAAGCACGCCGAGAATGAGTGTTGGCAACAGGCCTTCGAGGATGCCTTCATAAATCTGGCTGGGGTGACGGGCGATCTCATTGCCCGTATAAACCCACATCTTCTCCACCGCATCCCAAGCCGCCGGTGGTCCCGTATAATTCTGCGCAACACCTTCGGGAAACACCATGCCAAGCGGGCTGTCCGTCTGCCGTCCATACAGTTCCGCATTCATGAAATTGCCAAGCACCCTGACCGAAAAAATCGAGATCGGCGCAATCATCGCCCCCATATCCGCAAACGCCAGAAGCGGCACTTTGCGCATGCGCGACACAATCAAAATCACCAGACAAACGCCGATAAACCCGCCATGAAAGGACAGCCCGCCATCCCAAATTCTCAATAAACTCAACGGATCAGCCGCCACCGCCGCGCGCCCGTCGCCGGTTGAAAGCGTGTAGAACAATAAATAGCCAAGCCGTCCGCCAAGGATAATCCCGATCAGCGACCAAGTGAAAATATCGTCCATATCCTCTTTGCTGACAGGGCTTTTCGGCAAGCCATAAAGATGCGGCCGCTTCACCAGAAGACCCGCATAGCTGAACGAAATAATCAGCCCCAAAATATAGGACACCGCATACCACCGCAGCGGAAACGAGCCGATGCTGAACAAATACGGGCTAAATTCAGGGAACTTGAGTGCGGCAAACATGTCGATTTCGATCTTTTCTCTTCGGTGGTTGCAGACCATCTGTTAGGTGAGGTCTGACCGTTTTCAAAGGAGTACGCTCATGACGAAGCAAAATCCACTACTTGATGATCTTGCGGGCCTAATGACCGGCGCTATGGGGGCCGCGCGCACCGTCGGCGAGGAGGCGCGCACCGCCATGCAGAGCCAGGCCGCACGCCTTGTTGCCGATATGGATCTGGTAAACCGCGAAGAGTTCGAAACATTGAAGCAGATGCTACAAGCCGCGCTCGAACGGATCGAGGTGCTCGAAGGCGAAATTGAGGCCTTAAAGCGCGATTAAGCCCGTTTTCGACCCGTTTCCCTGTTCTGCACACCGATCTCATACACCGAGCCTTACACAATGACCGACACAATTCTCCATGCCCAGAAAGCCAAAGCCTGGCCGTTCGAACAGGCGCGCGCCATCCTCAAACGCCGTGACCAGATGCAAAAAGCCGGACGTGGCGGCACGGGCCCCGTCGTGTTTGAAACCGGCTACGGCCCCTCCGGCCTGCCGCACATCGGCACATTCGGCGAAGTCGTGCGCACAACGATGGTGCGCCAAGCCTTCATCGCGCTAACCGATGGCGAGGTCGAAACGCGGCTGATTTGCGTCTCCGATGATATGGACGGCATGCGCAAAGTGCCGCCAACCGTGCCCGATCCTGAAAAACTCGAACCCTTCCTGCAAAGGCCGCTGACCGCCGTACCCGACCCGTTCGGCACGCATGAAAGCTATGGCCACCATATGAATGCGCGGCTGCGGGCCTTCCTCGACAGGTTCGGCTTTGACTATGAGTTCGCCTCCGCCACCGAGCTTTACCGCAATGGCACCTATGATCCAATGCTCCAGCGAGCTCTTGAAAAATATCAAGAAATTATGGACGTCATGCTCCCCACTCTCGGTGAGGAACGCCGCGCGACCTATTCGCCTTTCCTGCCCATCTCCCCCAAATCCGGACGCGTGCTCTATGTGCCAATGACTTCAATTGATACGGGCGCAGGCACGGTCACTTTCGCCGATGAAGACGGGACCGAGACCGAACTGCCGGTGACAGGCGGGGCGGTCAAACTGCAATGGAAGCCCGATTTCGGCATGCGCTGGGCCGCGCTCGATATTGATTTTGAAATGTTCGGCAAAGACCATCAGGACAATGCGCCGATCTATTCAAAAATCTGCTCCATCCTCGGCAATCGCCCGCCGCAGCAATATGTCTATGAACTGTTTCTCGACGAGCATGGCCAGAAAATATCAAAGTCCAAGGGCAATGGCATCAGCGTCGACGAATGGCTGAAATACGCTCCGCAGGAAAGCCTGTCCCTGTTCCAGTTCCAGAAGCCGCGCACAGCGAAGAAGCTCTATTTCGATGTCATCCCGAAAGCGGTCGATGAATATCTGACCTTCCTCGACAAATTTCACGCCGAAGACACCGCCAAACGCTTGGCCAACCCCGTCTGGCACATTCACAATGGCCAGCCGCCAGGGTGGTCCTCGCCCGTCAGCTTTGCTTTGCTGCTCAATCTCGTCAGCGCCGCAAATGCCGAAACGAAAGATCAGCTCTGGGGCTTTATCACCCGCTACGCCCCCGAGGCGAGCGCGGACAGCCACCCGCTGACCGACCAGCTTGCCGGTTATGCCATCGCCTATTACGAGGACTTCGTAAAACCGGCCAAAGTCTACCGCGCGCCCGACGACAAAGAGCGCGCGGCGATGGAAGATCTGGCGCAACAGTTTGAGACCTATGACGGCGAGCGCACGGCCGAAGCCCTGCAAACGCTGGTGTTTTCGGTCGGCAAAGCCCATGAATTTGAAAACCTGCGCGACTGGTTCAAGGCGCTTTATGAAGTCCTGCTGGGCCAGTCCCAAGGCCCGCGCTTTGGCGGCTTTGTCGCGCTTTATGGGGTGGACGAGACGGCAACGCTGATCGGTGAAGCTCTGGCGCGCGAGGGCGGGTAAACCTGACGCTGTGTAAACGATATGTGAATTTTGTCCGGCAGCCTGGTGCCTTGTGCTAATCTGCCGATCAATCTTCATGCGGGAGTGTCAGAATGCGATTTCTGTTCGTCACAGTGCCTTTGATCCTGTTGGCCGCGCTTGGCGGAATTGTTGCAGACAGATGGGTGCCAACGCGAACCTTGATCGACACGGCCTATGAGCGGATCTCGCCCAAGCCCTTGCCGCCTGATCCGGGGTTTCCGTTTCAAACACCGCTTGAGCATTGGGGCAGTGATCCGCTCGCAAGCGACATATTGGCAACCTTTAGCGTGCGCAATTGTCTGGCGCTCGAGCCGGTCGAGGCGTCCGTGCGCGAAGGCTGGTACCAGAACTATGAAGGGCGCACAGGCTCGGCTACAGCGAACAGGCCGGATGTTTTCCCCGCGCTCGCAGATCACCCCGGGATTGTGAAACTGGAGCTTATCCATTCGCCAGCCGGATCAGATCGGTCCCATTGCGGCGCGACGCGTGTGTCCGAACACTGGTTTCTGACCGCCGCCCATTGTTTTGAAACCGAAGATGAGGGCCGCCGCGTGCCTGTTTATGGCGCGATGGTGCTGACCCCATCGCTCGACATACATTCGGCTGACAGCACGCTGATCCCGATCGAGCGGGCGCTGTGTCATGGCGCGCATGGCACGAGCCGGTATCGTTATCCCAATGATGTTGCCCTGTTCTATGTTGAGGAGGTTGCCGCCTTTGCGGATGTCCCGATTGCGCGGATCGAGGATGCGGGGCTACAATTGCCCGTCTCCAGTTTCGAGAATGCGTATCTTTCGGCATGGGGAATAAATGGCAAATCGCGCTATTTTCAAGGCGGTCCGGTACAGGTCGCCGAGATTGGCGAAGCGGTGCTGGTGAGCAAACGTATTGGAGAGGTCGGACCGGATGTGGGGGACAGTGGCTCGCCGCTTTATGTCGATTTTGGCAAGGGCCCGATTGTAGTCGGCATCTTGTCGCAAGTCACCCGCGCTGAAGCGACCGAGGATGATACGGCCGTGTTCGTGCGGGCCAAAGCGGTGCGCGCCTGGGTCGACCGGACGATGGCGATTTGCGAGCAATCGGGACACTATGTCTGCTAGTGCGAGCGCACGGGTCTAGCAAGGCTATGATGTCGCACGCATAAGTCTCAGATTTAAGGCAAGTATTGCTTCCCTCTGCCGCACAAATCGGTAAACTAGGCAAAATATACCTGAATATGGTTGCTTAGGGGAGGCCGCGTGCCAGAAACAATTGATAGTGTCGATGCAAAAATCCTCGACCTTTTGCAGGAAAATGCCGGCTTGTCTGTCGCTGAAATTGCCGAGAAAGTCGGCCTGTCCTCATCGCCATGCTGGCGACGGATCAAGCGTATGGAAGAGCAGGGCGTCATCCGCAAACGCGTAACCTTGCTGGATCGTGGTCTGCTGGGGCTCGACTTTGAGGTCATGGCCAGCGTCAAACTCGCTTTGCCAAACCGTACCAATCTCGATGCTTTCGAGACAATGGTGCAAGGCTGGTCGGAAGTGTCTGAATGTATGACCGTCACGGGTGCGGTGGACTATGTCATCCGCGTGGTGACGACCGATATGCACGCCTATGACAATTTTCTGCGGGACAAATTGCTCGGCTCGGATCTGGTGTCAGATGTCCAGTCGCGGATTGTGATGCGTGTGGCCAAGCGCACGACCAGCCTGCCGCTCGAATTTCTCGACCAACCGCCACCAGCGGACGAGTTGTAGTCCGTTTTTGCGCGGCTAATCGAGAACTTCAAATTGGTCATAGTCTGCAAGGCGAAAGTCGCGGAAGAAGCCATCTTCACCGGCGTCGAACCGCCGCATGCCGCTCCACAGGGCCTCGTCATAATTGATGCCGGCTTCGCTGCCATTGACCCCGACCAGCAGAATGCGCCGCTGCGACTGGGTGGCTTCGGGACAGCGCACGCGGCCCGGACAGGGCGAGGTTTCGGCATGCTCACCAAGGCTGGCGGCGAGCAAGGTCGGGCCATCCGCACTGCACGCGGCCTTGACGCTCGACAGGGCGGAAACAAGCGCCTGACCACGGGTGCGGGCGAGCCGGTGATTGAGGTCTTGCGGGCCTTCAAACGACGACGTGCCAATCGCCATCAAATGATCGGAGTTGCAAAACCGATCTCGGAAGTCGGTGCCATTAAACAGGGAAGCCAGCGCAACACTTTGGGCAGCCTTTTCCACGCGCGCGCCTTCGCCAAAGGCCCAGGCATAATCCTGACTGAGAATGTAGATCCGCAGATTGGCGGTGAGACCATTCGTGTCTGTGCCGATAAAGCTGCGCGATTCGAGCCATAACTCGTCATTGAACCGGCTAAGCGTGCCGTCCTCAACCGCCTGTTCGTCCGACACCGGCTTGCGGGTTAAAGGCGTGGGGGCAGGGATGGCTTCGAGCGAGGGATGGCTGACCTCGACAGGCTGGTTCGCATTGCTTGGGGTTTCCTGATTCATCCAGAACCAGACCGCAACCGCCCCAAAGCCCAGCAGGAGCAGGAAAATCAGCAAAATGCTCCATCGCCGCCGACCGCCATTCTCATCATATCCGTAGCCATTTGCCATTTTGCCAACTTTCGTTCTCTGGTCGGAGTCTACCACTGCCCATCCTGTTTTTCCAAGATGTTCGATCCGGAGGTGTTCATGTCATCGCTGGAATGTCCCGAAGCCCGTGGATACTGCCAGATCAATGCTGATTCAAATATGACAAGGTGTTCAGTTCGTGTTCACGGGGTGTGGGATTTAACGGTCATGAACGGACGGGGGACGTAAATGGTACGTGCGTAACAGGCACTCTATAAGGGGAATGGGTGCCTTCGTGGCCTTCTGGAAACAGAGGGCCACGACCTTTTTGGGGGCCAGATATAGCTGCGCAGCCGCAACGCTTCATCGGGGGTGTGAATGTCCAATGGCTGTAGGTCACATCCGGCGCGGCGAATTTGAGAAACCCCGGCAGAAGCGCAATCGGCCGCGCGGTTTCATTGCTCTCGCACGCGGAGGTCAAATAGGCCTGCGGCGCAGTCTCTATCCCCGAGTAAGCGGGCCGGAAAATGTGTGCTATAATCTGTATCTTACACGCACATGGGCAAAGACCTAGAGGGGAGATTGGAATATGAGCGGGCGAGAGCAAATCGAGGCAGACCTATCTGAGGCGCAGCGGGCTTTCCTCGCCGACCTTGAAGCCGGCCAGGGGTTTTTCAAACAGCTAGGCGCCGTGTTCAAAGGGCCGATGGGCTGGGTCGGGATCAGTGTTCTGGTCGCCGCATTTGCGATGGTCGGTCTGGCCATCTGGTTTGGCTGGGAAGCGTTCCATGCGCCCAATGACAGGCTGACGATCTTATGGGCGGCAGGTGCCATTGCCGCGATCCTCGGCAATGGCTTGCTGCGTCTGTTCCTCATGGGGCGAATGCATCAGCTCGCCCTGCTGCGCGCGATCAAACAGGTTGAGCTGCGGCTGATAAAGCTTGAACAGCAACGGTGACGGACCACTAACCCTTTGTGGCTATTTCACCAAAGACCCGAGAAAAGGCTCAAGCCCACTATCGTGTTCAATCGCGTATCGCGCCATCTTGTCGGCAAGATCGGTCAGCCCGCTCGGCCCATAACAATCATGCTGGTCAAGCTCTTCAAGCGTGCTGCCATCATAGCGATAGGCGGTCAGGCTCGTTCCATCGAGACAGATCTTGTCGATTTCGGTTGGGAATGTTGCTTCGATCGCGGCCCAATTTTCATCCGAAAACTGATCCATAATCAGCGCAGCATCCTCGGCAGGAACATCTTCGATGCTCACTTCATAAATTTGTCTGATGAGCTTTTTCTCGTCATAGTCGCGCTGAAACCCGACCGCTCTGAGGATCCATTCGTCATCGGCGCGTACCAGAAGCACGTAACGCTCGACAGGCCCGATCAGGCTGTAGCTTCGCTTGATGGCATAGGCTTCGAAAGCTTCTCCGCCTGAATAAGCTGCGGCATAGCTGCAAAAGACACTTTCGAGCCGGTACGAATTTAGCGTTTCGGTGTGTTCACCACATAATTCGTCTTGCGCCTCCTCCTGCGCAGACGCGGCAAATGGCAGGCAAAGTATGCCCGCAAGCATAACGGCCAGCTTGATAAAACCTAACTTGTACTTTTTCACTTTTTCGGTCCCTCTCCGCATCCATCCGGCCCTCATATTGGGCGCAGATATTCAGCATGGAGAGCGTATGTGTCCAGATTGTGACCGCTGTCTAAACCCGCTCGACTGCCATCGCGATGCCTTCGCCGCCGCCAATACACAGGCTTGCCATACCTTTCTTGGCGTCGCGGTCTTCCATCGCGGCAAGCAGCGTGATCAGAACGCGCGCGCCGGATGCGCCAATCGGGTGACCCATCGCGCAAGCGCCGCCATTGACGTTCAGTTTGTCATGGGAAATGCCAAGCTCTTTCATCGCGATCATCGGCACGACGGCAAACGCCTCATTGATCTCCCAAAGGTCAACATCATTCTTGTCCCAGCCGGCTTTCTCGAGCGCCTTTTTCATCGCTGGCACGGGGGCGGTGGTGAAATATTCCGGCTCATGGGCATGGGCGGCGGTCGAAACAATTTTCGCAATCGGGGTCAGCCCGCGCTTTTCCGCTTCTGACTGACGCATCATCACGAGCGCGGCTGCGCCATCGGAAATCGCCGAGGCGTTTGCGGCGGTCACGGTGCCGTCCTTGGAGAAAGCGGGACGAAGTTGCGGGATCTTGTCGGGACGGGCATTGCGCGGCAACTCGTCCGTCTCGACTGTGGTTTCGCCCTTGCGGGATTTGACCGTCACCGGCGCGATCTCGCGTTTGAATTTGCCCGTTTCGGTGGCCTTCTGCGCGCGGGCCAGCGTTTCGAGCGCATAGGCATCCTGTTGCTCGCGGGTGAACTGGTATTCCGTGGCGATCATGTCCGCGAAACTGCCCATCGGTCCGCCCGCATAAGCGTCAGTCAGCCCATCGAGCGCCATATGATCCTGCGCGCCCATTTGCCCGTATTTGTGTCCCTTGCGGACATCGAGCAGGTGCGGCGCATTGGTCATGCTCTCCATGCCGCCCGCAATGACGATATTGGCTTCACCGGCGAGAATGGCGTTGCGGCCCATCAAAGCCGCCTGCATGCCCGAGCCGCACATCTTATTGATCGTGGTCGCTTCGAGGGCTTTGTCCATGCCAGCCTTGAATCCGGACTGACGCGCCGGTGCCTGTCCTTGACCGGCGGGCAGGCAATTGCCCATGATGATCTCGTCCGCTTCGTCGGGGCCAAGCTTGGCTTCTGCAACCGCTGCTTTGACGGCAAAGGCTCCAAGCTCATTGGCCGAAAAAGATGACAGCTCGCCCAAGAGGCCGCCCATAGGCGTGCGGGCCATTCCAACGATGACGACGGGATCAGATTGCGACATGGATTAAGTGTCCTTGCATAAATGTTGCGCTTGCGAAGAAAGAACCCCTAAGGCGCGGCAAGGTCAAGGGGAGCGGGGCGCTATTTAGGCTTCTTGGGTCCGTTTTTCCCACCAATGGCGCTCCAGCCCGAACGCGGCGAGACCGGTTTCGAGGGTTGGAAAGATGCGGAGCGTTTCAAGCACCGGGTTCACATGGTCGGTCAAGAGCGCATAATGCGAGCCATTTTCGTCCTCATGATGGTAGACATGATGCGCGAGCGACTGGAACAGGCCGAGTTTTTGCAAAGCCCGAATGGGCAGCGGAATATTGTCCGGCTCGCGATGGGACCAGCCATGAATGAAATTGGTCGCGCCGCCAAAAACAAGCGCGGATAGGGTCACTGTGTTGAGCCAGCCAAGCGCGGCGAGCCCAAGCCCGGTCAACATAACGACGAGCAGAATAAAGCCGTGCCGCTCCAGAAACGAAATCTCGAACAGCGCCAAAGGCTTAAGGTGATGATTGTGGCTATGGCTGATGTAGTGGGGGCCAATAAACGGCCAGCGCGGATTGCAATAATTGTCCACGAACCAGTGCACGCTGGCGGTCCCGAAGTCTGCAAGCCAGAGACCCGCAAGGATCAGCCCAGCCATAATCAAAATATCCATGAGACCGCTCCTTAGATGAGAGACTAACCCATAGGTGGTAAAAATGCTCCTAACCAAGTGTCGCGCGACAATGCGTCCGCATTAAGATCTTGTATGTTGCGCACGAAAAACCCCGGGGGGCGCGCGTGCGGCCGGCCCCCGGGGTTTCAGTTTTATCTTATGTGGCTAAACGCGAGACGCTTACTTCTTCTTGGTCGTCTTCTTAGGCGGTTCGCCAACTTCGAACGTCATTTGCAGATTGACGCGGTACATCACGACCTTGCCGTTCGAGACGACGGTGGACATGTTATTGACATTCGCCGAGCGCAGATTCCGCACCGTTTTCGAAAAGCGCGTGACGGCGACCTGGATCGCATCCTCGAAGCCTTTCTTCGATTCCGACATGATCTGTTCTGATTTCATAATGGCCATTTTGGTAGTCCTCTCCGTGTTTTCCCATCAGGCGATAATCAGAGCGTGTTTTGAGCGGAATATAAATACAATTCGCCTGAGAGGCGTATCGGTGCGTAATTTGGCGAGAAGCTCCGCGCAAAATAAAGGCGGCTCCGATGGACCAGAGCCGCCTTGCATGGATTGAGGTGTGGAGCGTTGCCTACCAGATACGGATACGCTGTTCAGGCGGCAGGTAGAGCGGATCATCCTCGGTGACACCGAACGCTTCGTACCACTCATCAAAATTGCGCACGACGCCATTCACGCGATAGCGCGCAGGCGAATGTGGATCGCCGATAATCTGCTGGGCGAGCGCCTTGTCACGGATCTTGTTCCGCCAGACTTGGGCCCACGCCATGAAGAAGCGCTGATCGCCGGTCAGCCCGTCAATCACAGGCGCTTCCTCACCGTTCAGGCTGATCTGATAGGCGCGATACGCCATCGACAGACCGCCCAGATCACCGATGTTTTCGCCAAGGGTCAAACGGCCATTCACGCAAGTCTCGCCATCATCAAGCGGGCAGAAGCCATTATATTGCTCAACCAGCGCATCGGTCAGCGCTTCGAACGCCTTGCTATCGGCTTCGGTCCACCAATTGCGCAGGAAGCCGTCACCGTCTGATTTGGCCCCCTGATCGTCAAAGCCGTGACCCATTTCATGCCCGATCACCCCGCCAATCGCGCCATAATTGACGGCCGGATCTGCCGAGATGTTGAAGAAAGGTGGCTGCAAGATACCAGCAGGGAACACGATCTCGTTGCGCACAGGCGAATAATACGCGTTCACCGTTTGCGGGAGCATGAACCATTCGGTCTTATCAACCGGCTGACCAAGCTTTGCGAGATTTTCGCGGAACGCCCAGTCGCTCGACGCAACCGCATTGCCCAGCGCATTGCCTGCGGACACGTAGAGCGTGTCATAGGTCTCAAACCGCTCGGTAAAACCGATTTTCGGAGCAAATTTGGCCAGCTTGTCGCGCGCCTCGATTTTGGTATCCTCGCCCATCCAGGTGATGTCATCGAGATTGGCAGCCATTGCGCGGCGCAGATTTTCAACCAGTTCGTCCATGGCCGTTTTGTTCTCGGCCGGGAAATGGCGCTCGGCGTAAATCTTGCCCACCCCTTCGCCCAGCGCGCCCTCAACCGTGCCAACCGCACGCTTCCACCGGTCCCGCTGGACCTTCTGACCCCGCAGCGTGGTGCCGTAAAGCTCGAAGAAGGCAGTGTCGATCACCGCTGGAAGCACAGCCGAATTATCAGACAGGAAATGCGCCGTCAGATAGGCTTTCCAAGTGTCGAGATCGGTTTCAGCGGCGACCCGGAACAGGCCCTCAATACCGCCGCCAAGCTTGGAGAGCTGCTCTTCGGTTAGCTCCAGTTCGACAATCTCCGCCTCTGTCGGGGCAACCTGTCGGACCAGCATATACTCCTGCCCATCCACCCCGACGGAGGCGAGCATGGCAGACACAGGGAAGCCCGCGCCAAGCTTGAGCACATCATCGCGGGTCAGTCTGTTATAGGTCAGATCCCGGTTACGGCTAACCGTGCGGTCCCAATGCTCTGCGGCAATCCGGGTCTCTAGCGCCAGCACAGCGTCGGCGGTCGCGCCAACGTCTTCGTAGCCTGCCTCATTGAGAAGGATGGTTAGATATTTGCGATAGGCCGCTCGGATGCCCTCATTGGCCTCCGTGTCATCGAGATAGTAAGAGCGGTCAGGCAGGCCAAGGCCGGACTGGGTGACCTGAAAGACATAAGTGTCGGGCTGTTTGGAATCGAGATCAACAAAGCCGCCAACGGGCGAACTGTACCCGCTAGAGCCGAACAGGCGCGCGAGATCCTCATAAGAAGAAATTGCCGCAATTTCATCAAGGAAGGGCTGGGCATTGGCCATCCCCGTCTGCTCAATCGTATCCACATCCATATAGGCATTGTAGACGGCAGCGATTTTGCCTTCGAGCGTATCAACAGCGGGAGAGGCGGACGCCAGCTCTTCGATAATGTTGCGCACGCGGCCTTCGGATTTTTCCCGCAGGATCGAGAAACCGCCATAGCGTGAGGCGTCTTCTGGCATTTCAAACTCGTCGAGCCAGACGCCATTGACGTGTTCGAAGAAGTTCGTGCCCGGGCTGACCGAAGCTTTGACCGAGCCCAGATCGATCCCGAACGTGCCCCATTCATCACGGCCGCGCGGCACAACCGGGTGTGGTATGAAATCTGCGGCGGCGGCGACTTGGGCGGCCTGTGTCTCTGGTGCGGCCGGGTCGGCTGGTGAGCAGGCCACCATGAGAGCCAGAGCAGATGTTGCGAGCAGGAACTGTTTCATCGGGGATCCTCACTATGTTTATCTCTATGGGTGAAGAGTGCCTCTACTATAATTGGCGCGCAAGTGTCTA
>CALLCD010000194.1 GCA_938049795.1 uncultured Hyphomonadaceae bacterium
AACCAGCCATGAGCTGGCGAAGCCACGTCTCATCGCGCCAGCGGGAGACAACCAAAAAGAGGCTGGTCGCGAAACCAGCCTCTCCAATACTCTACCGAACTCTACTGCGTTCGGTGTTTCAAGTTTTATGCCAGATCGAACCGGTCGAGGTTCATCACCTTGGTCCATGCGGCAATGAAGTCTGCCGTGAAGCGCTCCTTTGAGTCCGCTTGCGCATAGATTTCAGAGATCGACCGCAGGATCGAATTGGACCCGAAGACGAGATCGGCGCGTGTGCCGGTGAACTTCACCTCGCCGCTGGCGCGTGATTTGCCTTCAAAGCTTTCGCCCGACCCGTCCGTGGCCGACCAGGCAATGCCCATATCGAGCATGTTGACAAAGAAGTCATTGTTCAGTGTGCCAACATTATCGGTCAGCACGCCATGCGAACTATTGGCCGCATTTGCGCCGAGCGAGCGAAGCCCGCCGACCAGCACGGTCATCTCCGGCGCCGTCAGCGTCAACAGAGCCGCCTTGTCCACGAGCAGCGCTTCGGTGGCGCGTGGGTCATCGGTGTTCTTATAGTTGCGGAAGCCGTCAAATTTCGGTTCCAGAACGCCGAAGCTGTCAATGTCGGTCTGCTCTTGGGTAGCATCGGTCCGGCCCGGGGCGAACGGAACGCTCGCGCCGCTGGCTTTTTCGATGGCCGCCGAGCCGCCCAGCACGATCAGATCTGCAAGCGAGACTTGCGTGCCGCTGGCATTGAACTCGGACTGGATGCCTTCGAGCACGCTGATCACCGCACCAACACCGGACGAGGTGTTGACCTCCCAGTCTTTTTGCGGGGCGAGCCGGATGCGGGCACCGTTCGCGCCGCCGCGCTTGTCCGAATTGCGGAAGGTCGAAGCGGACGCCCATGCCGTGTTGACAAGTTGCGAGACGGACAGGCCAGAGCCAAGGATTTTAGCCTTGAGGTCGGCAATGTCGGCATCATTGATCATCGCGCCTTCATGTGCGGGCACTGGGTCTTGCCAGATCAGCGTCTCGGCAGGCACTTCTTCACCCATATAGCGGGTGATTGGTCCCATATCGCGGTGGGTCAGCTTGTACCATGCACGGGCATAAGCGTCGGCAAACTCGTCCGGATTGTCGAGGAAGTGTTGCGAGATTTTCGCATAGTCGGGGAACATTTTCAGCGCCATGTCCGCTGTGGTCATCATGAGCGGTTGCGTCTTGGACGGATCATGCGCCATCGGAGCTTCAGGAGCACCCTGACCAGCTTTCGGTGCCCACTGGACGTGACCGGCTGCACTGGTGACCTGCTCCCACTCATAGCCGAGCAGAACTTCGAAATATTCCATGTTCCAAGTGTCCGGCGTCGGCGTCCATGCGCCTTCAAAACCGGCTGTGGTCGTGTCGTCGCCCTTGCCGGAGCCGTGGCTGTTGATCCAGCCAAGACCCATATTCTCGAGCGGCGCGCCTTCGGGCTCAACGCCAACAAGGTCTTCAGATCCTGCGCCATGACCCTTGCCGAATGTGTGACCACCCGCGACCAGCGCGACGGTTTCGTAGTCATCCATCGCCATGCGCGCAAATGTATCGCGGATATCATAGGCCGATTTGATCGGATCAGGATTGCCGTTCGGGCCTTCGGGATTGACATAGATCAGACCCATTTGCACCGCGCCGAGCGGGGTCGCAAGATCCCGTTCGCCGGTATAGCGCTTATCGTCGAGCCATTCGGTCTCAGGCCCCCAGTAAATGTCTTCTTCCGGCTCGAACACATCTTCGCGTCCGCCAGAGAACCCAAACGTCTTGAGCCCGCCGATTTCCATGCCGACATTGCCTGCAAGGATCATCAGGTCAGCCCATGAGATCTTGTTGCCGTATTTCTGTTTGATCGGCCAGAGCAGACGGCGCGCCTTGTCGAGATTACCATTGTCCGGCCAGCTATTGAGCGGAGCGAACCGTTGCGAGCCGGAGCCTGCGCCGCCGCGTCCATCATAGGTCCGGTAGGTGCCCGCCGAGTGCCAAGCCATGCGCACGAACAGGCCGACATAATTGCCATAGTCCGCTGGCCACCAGTCCTGACTGCTTGTCATCAGGTCTGCGAGGTCCTTTTTCAGGGCTTTGTAATCGAGGCTTTTGAACGCGGCGGCATAGTCGAATGTGTCGCCAAGCGGGCTGATCTGCGGGGCGTTCTGGTTCAGGACTTTCAGATTAAGTTGTTCGGGCCACCAATGCTGATTGGCCATCGAGCCGGTTGCTGATGATTTGTTTGTGCCGTGCATCACCGGGCATTTTGCGATATCGCCGTCCATTCCGTCCATCTTTAAGTCTCCTGATTGGGGTTCGTGTGCGCAAACTTATGCTTGCGACTGTGGGCTGTATATCGGGATATTGCCTTGAGCGGCCAATAAATAATCTAAAAATTTGATATAGGTGTAATCTATAATAACAAATTGTAATAGAAATTTTTGCTATGATTCTAAGACGCTGTGATGGCTTCGGCGGCGGCAAAGGCGCTGGCCCAGGCCCATTGGAAATTATATCCGCCAAGCCAGCCGGTCACATCGACACATTCGCCAATGAAATAGAGCCCGCTCTGATGGGCGCTTTCAAGCGTGCGCGAGGAGAGGCCGGTTGTGGCGACCCCGCCTGCGGTGACTTCGGCGGTGCGCCAGCCTTCCGTGCCGGTCGGGGTGATCGACCATTTGCTTAGGGCTGTGGCAATGTCCCCAAGCGCTGCGTTTGACAGATCGGCCATGCGCGTCTCGGCGGGGAGGGCAAGCTGGGCGCACATCATCTCGGCGAGGCGGCGCGGTAGATGGCTCGCAAGGACTACCGAGAGCGTGCGTTTGCCGCCTTCCTGACGGGCCGCTTTGAGCCACGCAAGCGCATCACCCTCGGGATAAAGATCAAGCATCAGCGCGCTGCCTTCGCTCCAATAAGAAGACGCTTGCAAAATGGCCGGCCCCGAAAGCCCGCGATGGGTGAACAGAATGGCTTCACGAAACGCAGCTCTCCCCGCACGGGCGGTTGCCTCGGTCGCGACCCCGGAAAGTGCCGCAAACTCGTCTTTCAGCGCGCCCGAAAAGGTCAGCGGCACAAGGGCAGGGCGCGGGGTGACAATATCGTGGCCGAACTGGCGGGCAATGTCATAGGCGAGCCCGCTTGCGCCCATTTTCGGGATCGACAATCCGCCTGTGGCGACCACAAGCTGTTGGCACAAAAGCGGTCCGGCTGATGTGGTCACGGTGAACCCGTCCGGCGTTGCGTCAATGTCCTTGATGTCGGTGCCAAGCTTCAACACGCCGCCCGGGTCAGCCAGCCGATCAAGCAACAGCGTAATGATCGCGCCCGATTTGCCATCGCAGAAAAGCTGGCCGAGCGTCTTCTCATGCCAACTGATCGAGGCAGACCGGAGCAAGTCGCAAAAGTCCGCCGGCGTGTAGCGGGCGAGCGCCGACTTTGCGAAATGCGGATTGTCCGAAAGGAAGTTGCCCGGCGCGGTGTGAATGTTTGTAAAATTACACCGCCCGCCCCCCGAGATCCGCACCTTCTCGGCGGGCTTGGCCGCATGATCAATCACGCAGACCGAGCGACCCTCGCGCGCAATCTCTCCACCACAAAACAGACCGGCCGCACCCGCCCCGAGAATAATCACGTCAAATGTGTCGGCCATGCCTTAAAATTCCCAAGAAAGTCACACGCTTGCCCTGTTCGGATCATGCGTTTGTAGGTTATTGTTAGCACACAAAAAATCGAGAGGGATCACCATGACGCGCCTGAGCACCTGGTTTCGAATTGTCTTTGTTGCAACCCTGCTGGCCTTATCGGCATGCGGCGGCGACGACAAGCCCGCAGGCTCCGAAGACACCTCCGTTTATCGCGACGGAGAAATTGTCCCGCGCAACCGCGCCGACCAACGCGCCGCTGAACGCCGCGAACGCCAAAGACAAGACGCGATTGCCGATGCGGAGTCTGAATTTGCCTATTTCCGCTACAAGATTGATGTCTCCGGAGATGCGCCGCTCGCCTGTTTCGTCTTCTCGGCAGCCTTGTCGCCTGAACAGGATTATGCCGACTATATCGAGTTCCGCCCTGCCTTCCGCCCCGCGCTGAGCGTTGAGGGCCGCGAGCTTTGTGTCGGCGGACTTGGCTTTGGCGAGGAGCGCACCGCCATCCTGAAATCCGGCCTGCAATCTGCCGATGGCCGCGCTTTGCAGACGACCGAAGAAGTCCCGATCAGTTTTGACGACCGGCCTTCTTATGTGGGCTTTGAAGGTGCGGGCGTTATCCTGCCAAGGCTCGACGCGGACGGGTTGGCGGTCGAAACCGTCAATGTCGATCAGGTCAAGATCAGCGTCATGCGTGTGAATGATCGCGCGCTGGCGTTCGAATGGATCACCGCAGGCCGGACCAATGCTCAGGGCGAATACAGCTATGGCCGCTTGGCCAACAACAATGTCGCCACCGAATTATGGTCTGGCAGTATGCAGATTAGCCGCGTCCAGAATGCGCCGGTGATCACCGTGTTCCCGCTGGCCGATGTTGTGGGCGAGCTAGAACCAGGGGCCTATATCGTCCGGCTCGAAGATGGCCGCGACCTGCCCAATGGTTCAGGCCCGCCCGCCGCCGCCGAGCGCTGGATTGTGATGACCGATCTCGCCCTGTCAGCCTATGCCAGCGAAGCAGGGCTCGATGTCACCCTGCGCAGCTTGCAGACCGGACAGCCCGTCAGCGGCACGCCGGTCGAGCTGATCGGCTACAATAATGATGTGCTCGCTGAAGCCCAGACCAATGCCGAGGGACGGATCGCTTTTGACGGCGCGCTTCTTGCGGGTAATGGATCGGCGCGGCCAAGATTGCTTCTCGCTCAGGGTGCGGACGGAGACACCGCCGTGCTAGACCTCACACGCGCGCCGGTGGATCTTGCCAGCGAAGAAGTGGGCGGACGCTCGGTCAGCGGCGATGTGGATGGTTTTGTCTACACCGAGCGCGGGATTTACCGCCCGGGCGAGACGGTCCACCTGACCGGCCTCATCCGCGATCAGACCGGACGGGCTGTGACCGACCGCTCCGGCACATTCGTTGTGCGCCGTCCGAACGGATTGGAAGCCCAGCGCGTGCGCTTTGACGATGTCGAAGGCGGCGCGGTAGCGCTCGACTATGCTCTGCCGCGCGGGGCCGCTCGTGGCAATTGGACGGCGACAATCGAAATTGACGGGATCGGGCGTGTGGCCTATCGCGCGTTCTCGGTTGAAGATTTTGTCCCCCAGCGGATTGCCGTCGCGCTTGATGGCGATGAAGACACGCCGATCAAGGCGGGCGAG
>CALLCD010000195.1 GCA_938049795.1 uncultured Hyphomonadaceae bacterium
TACGGCACCCAGTTCCACCCCGAAGTCGTCCACACCGTTCATGGCCGTCAGATGCTACACAATTTCACGCACAAGATTGCGGGGCTCAAAGGTGACTGGACAATGGCCGCCTATCGCGCCGAAGCCATAGCCAAAATCCGCACCCAAGTCGGCACCGGCCGTGTGATCTGCGGACTGTCGGGCGGCGTGGACAGCTCCGTCGCCGCCGTCCTCATCCACGAAGCCATCGGCGAGCAACTCACATGCGTCTATGTCGATCACGGCTTGATGCGCGCCAATGAAAGCGAGGAAGTCGTCGGTCTCTTCCGCGAGCATTACAATATCCCGCTCGTCCATGTTGATGCGTCGGACCTCTTCCTCGGCAAGCTCGAGGGCGTCAGTGACCCCGAACGCAAACGCAAGATTATTGGTGGGCTTTTTATCGACGTGTTCGAAGCCGAAGCCAAGAAAATCGGTGGCGCAGACTTCCTCGCCCAAGGCACGCTCTACCCCGATGTCATCGAAAGCGTTTCGGCCATTGGCGGGCCATCGGTCACCATCAAATCCCACCACAATGTCGGCGGTCTGCCCGAGCGGATGAACATGCAGCTTGTCGAGCCCTTGCGCGACCTGTTCAAAGACGAGGTCCGCGCGCTTGGCCGCGAGCTTGGCCTGCCAGACGCCTTTGTCGGTCGCCACCCTTTCCCAGGCCCCGGCCTTGCCATCCGCATCCCGGGCGAGATCACCCGCGAAAAGGCCGACACACTGCGCAAGGCGGACGCGATCTATATCGAAGAGATCAAAAAGGCCGGTCTTTATGACGAGATCTGGCAAGCCTTCTCGGTCCTGTTGCCGGTCAATACGGTCGGCGTGATGGGCGACGAGCGCACCTATGAAGCCGTCCTCGCTTTGCGCGCGGTCACCTCCACCGATGGCATGACCGCCGACTACTACCCTTACGAACACGCCTTCCTAGGCCGCGTCGCCACCCGCATCATCAACGAAGTCCGAGGCGTCAACCGCGTCGTCTACGACATCACCTCCAAACCGCCCGGCACCATCGAGTGGGAATAAGCGCGGCGAGAACCTTGTCGCACAGCCAAATATTGCGATATGGAAACGTCTGACCTGCCACGCTTGTTCCAAAGGACCCTCTAACCATGCTGGACGCTGTCTGGAACGGCTTTGTCGCCGCCCTGACCAATTCACAACCGAACACGCTGATCCCCGTCCTGATCGGGCTTTCTGTCTCGGCCGCCTATATCTGGAACCTTGGCGGACGTGGCTGGGCGCTGTTTTATGTTGCGGTGATCCCGTTTCTGAACTGGTCGTTCGCCGTGGTCCCAGACATTCCGCTCGTCGCGCCCGGCGTGATGAACGAACAGGGCATTTCCCTTCATCCGCTCACCCTTGTCACCGGCTTTGTCTTCGTGGCGCGCGATTTCGTCCAGCGCGAAATGGGCCACCAAGTCCTGATCGTCATGGCGATTGCGATTGGCTGGGCCTTCTTCTATGCGTGGCCCGTCATTGTCATCGCATCCGGTACCGCCTTTGCCATATCCGAGATGGTCGATTGGGCGCTGTTCACCTTCACCCGATACAAGCTCTCAACCCGCATATTGCTTTCAAGCGCGCTCGCCTGCCCGATTGACACCACCATTTTCCTCTATGGCGCAGACCTTGCTCGACAGATGGCGCTTGGCGACCCGCCCGGCAATTCGCTACATCTGGCCAATTGGATTGTCTTCGTCATCGGCAAAATGATCGGCGCCCTTATCGTCTCGCGCATGGTCAAAAAGCGTGAAGATGCTGGCTTCTATGACGAAAAGCCCATGACCTCGGCGACCGTCTAAACCGCCACCAGCCCCTTAATGTGCGGATGCGGGTCGTAATCCGTCAGCGTAAAATCCTCAAACGCCCAACCGAACAAATCCGTCTTGTCCGGATTAAGCGTCATTTGCGGCAAGCTCCGGGGCGCGCGGGAAAGCTGCAGCTTCGCCTGCTCCAAATGGTTCAGATACAGATGCGCATCGCCAAATGTGTGCACAAATTCGCCCGGCTCCAGCCCCGTCGCCCGCGCCAGCATCAAGGTCAGCAGCGCATAAGACGCAATATTGAACGGCACCCCGAGAAACACATCCGCCGAACGCTGATAAAGCTGGCAGGAGAGTTTCCCCTCCATCACCGAAAACTGGAACAGACAATGACATGGCGGCAAAGCCATATCGTTGACATCCGCCGGATTCCACGCCGACACAATCAGCCGCCGCGAATTGGGATTGGTCTTGATCTCGTTTAACAGCCATTCAATCTGATCAATCACACGGCCATCGGGCGCAGCCCAGCTTCGCCACTGTTTGCCATAGACCGGCCCGAGATCGCCATGCTCGTCCGCCCATTCATCCCAGATCCGCACGCCATTGTCCTGCAAATAGCGGACATTCGTATCGCCTTTGAGGAACCAGAGCAGCTCATAGATAATCGACTTCAAATGCAGCTTCTTCGTCGTCAGCATTGGAAACCCGGCGCCAAGATCAAACCGCATCTGCCGGCCAAACACCGCCCGCGTCCCCGTTCCGGTCCGGTCGGTCCGCTCCACACCCTTGGTCATGATCTCATCAAGCAGATCGAGATATTGCTGCACGTCTAACTTCCTTGCGACTCGCCAACGCCGAATATCACGCGTCTGCCCCCACTGTTCAAGTCACCAGATGCGCGCGGATCACAGATATATCGTTAATTTTGTCTTGCCCCAACCGGCCAAAACAATCCGCAACCACTAACGGCCCCTCAAACTATTTATGAGATTGTCCGCTCGTTAAGTGACGTCATTCGTCGACTAAAAGGAAGTGTGCCATGTTGTTCAACCGGAAAACCCGCAAATTCGATGCCTATATGAAAGAGTCATCGGGTAATGTTGCAATTATTGCAGCGCTCGCGATCATTCCCATCTTGTCCGTCCTTGGTCTTGCCGTCGACTGGCAACTCGTGGTGACGAAAAAGAACTCCGTTCAGCATACGCTCGATGCAACCCTGATTTCAGCCGCCCGGAACCGTCAGGCCGGCGCATCCGATGCTGCAATCCTCTCCGCAGCCAACAGAGACTTTGACGCGCTCCGGCAGGCCAACAATCCCAGCCTTAAGTGCGGCAGTGTTCAAATCGGCTTGAATCCCGATACAGACGCCATTGAGGCCAATGTCCGCTGCACGCAACCGACAACACTTTCAGCTATTTTCGGGCGCGAAGAAGTGAGCTTCCAAGTCAAAACCGGCTCGGAGTTCGACTCTGGCAGGCTGGATGTTGCATTCGTATTCGATCTCTCTGGATCTATGAACAGTGGTGGTCGCCTGCGCGATCTCAAAAGCGCCGCGAACTCCGCGATCGACATCCTCCTGCCAGATGACAGAACTGACCTCGATCAAGTACGCGTAGCGATCTCCACATACAACCACTCCGTCAATGCCGGTCCTTTCTTCGACCAGACAGTTGATTTCATCGCCCGGCGCGACGACCGGGTACGCAACTCGGAAATTGTCGGCGAAGAATATGACGATCTCGTTGGGCGTGTCTTGCACGAAGGCCCCCGCAGCTCTGGGCGTCGGTTCTGGAATTACGAGACATCTCGCAAAAACCGGAATCGGAGAGGCAGACATCCCAATAGTGACTATTCTGCCCGTTTTTACTACGATCCAACATGTGTCTATGACCGTCGCGGCCCGCACGCAGCTTCGGACACCGCGCCGCTATCATTCGACAGGAACGACAGGGCAAACGACACTTTCCTAACCGTCGGACACCCGCTCTGGGAGCATAGTCCGAACAATACCGAGTCTGATTTCGTTCACGAGCGCAAGCGGGCCGCTGAGGATCAAGTCCACAAAAAACGTGGCGAAATTCGCCTTCATTCAGGCTACGATCCTCGCGCAAGCAATCTGATCCAGACTGGCGACATCCAGTTTAATCCTGGCGGTAACAGCCAAAGGGTTAAAAGCGGCGATGTGTTAACCAATGGCGCCCGCTTGCGCGATGAGATCAGTGACAATTTCCCGCTGGACTCCTGCCGCCCGAACAATGCACCGGTGCCGCTGACCAAGGATGCCGATGATCTGAGAGACTTTATTGATGATATGACCGCAGGCGGCGCTACGGCCGGACATCTGGGCATTGCTTGGGGCTGGTATCTGCTCTCACCAAAATGGAAAGACATCTGGCCAACCGACTCCGAGCCGTTAGAATATGACGAGCCGGACACAACCAAAGCCCTGATCATCATGACCGATGGTGCGTTCAACGCGACCCATCCACTTGATGAGAAATCATCGACTGAGCTTGCCGCTGATTATTGCGACAATATAAAGCGCGACACCAACATTATTATCTTCACAATCGGGTTCCGCGTGCCAAATGGCGCAGATACGGTCGAGCGCTCTGGCCTGTCCATTCTCGATCATTGTGCCTCAACACCAGACTTCTCGTTCCCTGCCGAGAATGCAGACGAGTTGAGAGATGCCTATCGCCAGATTGCGGGTACCATTTCTGATTTGCGTTTGAGCCAGTAAGCGGCCACCGCACATCCTCTGCAAAACCAGAAAGAGCCGACGAGATTTTTTCTCCGTCGGCCTTTTCATTTGCGCCTCTCAGGCTTATCTTAAGAGTGTTCTTCGGAACTATGGTGATAAACCCTTGCGTAATAAGCGGCTCGGACCCGGGGGCGGTACCCGGCGGCTCCACCAAATATCCTGTCATGGGATTTGGGGCCGAAATAGTATCGACGGACGTCTAAAGGCTATGGATTTTACCCGTGTGAGCTACGTTAGAAGCTCGCTCAACAATAGTTGCTAATGACAACTTTGCTGAAGGTGAACTCCTCGCTGCGTAAGCAGTGCGGATTTACCGCTTTTAACTCCTAAGGCATCAGCGCCTTAGGCGGGGTCCGGAGGCACCTGGCAACAGAAGCCTTCACTTTTTCACAATTAAGTGCAATCAGCACCGGGCAAAACGGCACCGATCCTGCATCCAAACCGCAGCAGAACTGCAATAACTATTACAGTTTACCCCTGTATTTGAAAAATGGGTAAGACGCTCGCCTCACTCACGAAGGGCGTTGTGATAAATCGAGGAGCGGCTTATGGTGTTCCAAATAAGCGGAGAGAGAGACACGTGACCGACCGTATTGGATACGAAAACCTGACCCAGGGCGCGATGCGCGGCGTCGTGCGCGATGTGCTCCGCCAGACCGTCAAACTCGGCGCGCCGCTCGGGGACCATCATTTCTTCATCACCTTCCGGACCAAAGCCCCGGGCGTAAAAATTGCCGACCATCTGGTCGAGCGGTTCGCCAATGACATGACCATTGTCATCCAGCACCAGTATTGGGATCTGGAAGTCCATGACACCTATTTCGAGATCATTCTGAAATTCTCCGGCGTGCCGCAACATCTGCAAATCCCCTTCTCGGCGATCACGCGTTTCGTCGATCCATCGGTCAATTTCGGCCTCAGCTTCGAAGCCTCCACCGATGACAAAGCCGATCAGATCATCGCGCCCGCCACCGAGGACATGTCCGAACCGGCCGAGACACCGGACGAAAAGCCAGATCGCGGATCGCCGCAGGACACCGTTGTCAATCTCGACGCGTTCCGCCGCAAATAAGCGCGATATGCCAGCCGATCAAACGCCCGACGCCAAACCCGCGCTCTCTGATGCGGACATGCTCGCCCGTTTCCAGACCTCCAAGAAACGCCCGCCCTGCTCGCAAACCCTCGGCATGCGGCTGACCCATGTCACCCAAGCGGACAAATCCATCCGCATGGCGTTCGATGTCAGCCCCGATTTTGCCAATCCCACCGGCGCCATTCAGGGCGGTTTCATCTCCGCCATGCTCGACGAAGCCATGTCCACCTGCTGCATCATCGCCTCAAACGTCACTATGACCGCGCCGACGCTCGAAATGAAAATCAGCTTCTTCCGCCCCCTGTTCGCTGGCCACGCCGAAGTCGCCGCCCGCATTGTCAAATGGGGCAAATCCGCCGCCTTCATGGAAGCGGAAGCCTTCGACCCCGAAGGGCGCCTCGTCGCCAAAGCCACCGCCACCGCCCTGCCCAAACCGTTCAAGCGTCTCTAGCTGCGGCCGTATCTTTGCGCATGGCCACGACGAACACGATTAAAGTCAGTACAATCAGCACCGCCGAAAGCGCAAATGGCGCACCGGGCAGATAGACAGGTGCCCCCTCGCTCGTAAAGACCTTGAAAATGCGCGTCATCACAAGCGGCGCAAGGATCGCATTAATGGCCATCACGCTGCCAATTACGCCTTGCAACTCGCCCTGTTGATCATCGGCCACCCGCTCTGTCATCAGCGTTTGCATAATCGGCCCCGCAAAAGCCGTCGGCGCAGATAAGACAATCAGCAGATACGCCACCCACCCCGATGTCAGCACAGCATAGGCCGCATAAAGACCAATCCCCAGCACCAGCGACACAAGACACACCCGCACATTGCCAAACCGCTTCGTCACAGGCCCGGTCAACCCGCCCTGCACAATCGCAATCAGCAAGCCATAAAGCGCTACCGAAATCCCGATCTCCAACTCGCCCCAGGCAAACCGCTCTATCGTGAAATACGGCCAGACCACCGCAAAACTCGTCCACGCAAAATTCATCAGGAACAGCGCAAACATAACCCCGAGCACCGCGCGGTGTTCACCAATTTTCGCCAAGCCGCCAATCGGGTTCGCCCGCGCCCAGTCAAACTTACGCCTGTCCGCCTTGGCCAAAGTCTCCGGCAAGAAGGCCAGACCAATAGCCGCCGCAATCGCAATCAACACAGCCGCCGCGAAAAACGGCGCACGCGGCCCAATAAAAGCGAGACTGCCGCCAAGCACCGGACCAAACACAAAGCCAAGCCCCGCCGCTCCGGCAACCATGCCGAAATTGCCCGCGCGCGTCTGCCCATCCGAAACATCCGCCACACACGCATTCGCCACAGGCCAGGTTGCACCAAACACCCCCGCCAGAAAGCGCCCAACGAACAACCATAACAGGCTCGGCGCCAAAGCCATCAAAAGATAGTCCGCCGCCAGCCCGCTCAAAGCCAGCAACAGAACGAGCCTGCGCCCAAACCGATCACTCAGCGCGCCCATAACCGGCGCAAAAATCAGCTGCATCACGGCATAGGCCGCAAATAACTGCCCGCCAATCTCCGCCGCGTCGCTAATGGTCATACCGCTCAGCGAGGTAATCAGCTCGGGCATCACGGGGATGATAATGCTCACCCCCATCATATCAATAAAGACCACCAGCGCCATAAACATGATGGCACGTCTGGATGTGTCCGCTGTGGCCGGACCGTCGGCACTGTTCTCCATAGGAGGCCCCTCCAAGGCTGGATGCAGAATGCACCCGACCAAACCGAAAGGGTGCGCGCTAGATTATCGGATTGAAAAAGTTAGAGAGAGAAATGCGAAATGCGGGGCGATCTATCGCGGAGGCGATAGCAGGGTTCCCGTAAAATGGATGTCCTTGGTGCAGGTCATCTTGCAATCTCTCATCTTCACTCTTGATTGAGCCCGTAACCCTACGCGCAAATTCAGCCAGCCGTCAAGACAGCCCACGCCACCATCACGCTGCCCGCAACACCCGCGCCCCAGATCAATGTCCGCAGATAAGGTATGCCCAGCAAATAGGCTGGCACATAGAAAATCCGCGCGCCAAGGAACAGCCCCGCGCCCCAGATCGTCATCGTGTTCGAAATCTCCAGCACATGCGCAATCAAAACGAGCGGCGCAAACACCGCCAGCGCCTCGATCTGGTTGGCCACCGTCCGCCGCGCCCGTCCGGTAAACACCGAGCCCTCACGCGGCCCATCGCGCGCGCCAAGCCCCCAAGCTGGCGCATTCAACACAGTGTCCGCGCCCTGCAAGCCATAAAGCACCAGCAAAATCACCGCATTCAGCGCCAAAACCCAAAGTTCATAACTCATCATCTGCCCTCCCTGTAAAGGGGAAAACATATACCGAGCCGCGTCTTTCTCCAAATCAGGGAATGTCCTATTGCCAGATGCAAACGGCCCGACAGCCTGAGAATCTAAGCTTCAGGTGTCTCTTGCGTAATGGCACGGCGCGCCAAATCTGCCAGAAAAGCCGAACGTGTCATACCGCGAAGTTTGCAGGTCTGGTCAATGGCGGCGAGCAAACCGGCGTCAAACGTCATATTCGCCGGAACCTTGCGCCCCGTCATTTCAATCAAAGGCACGGCCAACAAAAATGCGCCCTCATCCAGCTCTTGCTTGATCTCTGGATCGGCAAGCATCGCATCCGCGTCACGCGGCTCGGTGACCTCCACCCCCTCGAAATAGAAGGCAAGCGCCTTACTGGCCTCGGCCATCAATTCGTCAAGGCTGTCGCTCGCCGAATAACACCCCGCCGCATCGGGGAAATGGATGCCATAGGCGCTGTCCTTCTCCTTATGGACAATCCCGATAAAGGTTTTCATAGCGTCTCCTCTCTACAGCCAACCGGCCTGTTTGTAGATGCTGCGGACCGTGCCGGTTGGCAGGTCTTTCTTCGGGTGCGGGATGATGACAGTCTTCTCGCCTTTGCGAAATTTGTGATGCGATCCTTGAATACCAACGAGTTCAAAACCATCCTTTACGAGCAGTTTGCAAATCTTTCGGCTATTCGTTTCCATCAAAACACTCTTAGATATGCGCATTATAATACGCATATTGCGCGTAATTGGCAAGCAAAACTTGCATTAAAGCCCGGTCCGGCGCAAAGCCTTGGCTGATCTATCTCAATCTTGCGGGCCAAACCCACCATGAAGTTTCTTGACCAGTGCAAAATCTATATCGCCTCTGGCTGGGGCGGAAATGGCTCCTCCTCTTTCCGGCGCGAGGCCTATGTCGAATATGGCGGCCCCGATGGCGGCGATGGCGGCAAGGGCGGCGACGTGTGGGCGGTCGCCGTCGAAGGGCTCAACACGCTGATCGACTATCGCTACCAGCAACATTTCCTCGCCGAGCGCGGCGGCAATGGCATGGGCAAACAGCGCACCGGACGCAGCGCCGACGATATGATCATCAAACTCCCCGTCGGCACGCAAATCTTCGAAGAGGATCGCGAGACCCTGATTGCCGATCTCACCAAAGTCGGCGACCGCGTTCTGCTTGCGCCCGGCGGCAATGGCGGCTGGGGCAACATGAAATTCAAAACCGCCACCAATCGCGCCCCCCGCCAAGCCAATAAAGGTGCCCCCGGTGAAGAGCGGACGATCTGGCTACGGCTCAAACTCATCGCCGATGCTGGTCTCGTCGGTCTACCCAATGCAGGTAAGTCCACATTTTTATCGGTCGTCACCGCCGCCAAGCCAAAAATCGCCGACTATCCCTTCACCACGCTCACGCCCGGCCTCGGCGTTGTAGACTTCGGCCTGAGCGCGCGTTTCGTCCTCGCCGATATTCCGGGCCTCATCGAAGGCGCTGCCGACGGCGCAGGGCTCGGCCACCGTTTCCTCGGCCATATCGAACGCTGCAAAGTCCTCCTGCACCTGATCGACGGTACGCAAGACGATGTGGTCGGGGCCTATCACACCATTCGCGGCGAACTGACGGGCTATGAGATCGACCTCTCGGAAAAGCCCGAAATCCTCGCGCTAAATAAAATTGATGCGCTCACGGAAGACCAGATCGCCGAGAAAAGCGCCGCCCTTGAAGCCGCCTCCGGACGCGCGCCCATGCTCCTCTCAGGTGTCGCACAAACCGGCCTCAAACAAGCCGTCCACGCCATTGCCGGCCATCTCGGCCTATCCGATACGCCGGAGGTGACGTCCGAGACAGAAGGCTGGACGCCATGACCTCCCCGCTCACCGAGGCCCGCCGCATCGTCGTCAAGACCGGCTCTAGCCTGATCACCGACAAAGCCGGTGTCCTGCGCAGCGCATGGCTCGCCACGCTCGCAAATGATATTGCCGAATGGCGCAAAGCCGGACGCGACGTGCTGCTCGTCACGTCCGGCGCGGTCGCCCTTGGCCGTCCTCTGCTTGGCTCCAAAGGCCAACGCCTCGACGAAAAACAAGCCGCCGCCGCCCTCGGCCAACCCCGCCTGATGAGCGCACTCGGCGACGCTTTCGCTCCCCATAATCTGCGCGTCGCCCAAGCCCTGCTCACCCCCGACGACACCGAACACCGCCGCCGCTGGCTCAATGCCCGCGCCACGCTCGAAACCCTGCTCGAAGCGGGCGTCATCCCCATCATCAACGAGAACGACACCGTCGCCACCGAAGAAATCCGCTATGGCGACAACGACCGCCTCGCCGCCCGCGTCGCGCAAATGATCTCCGCCGATGTGCTGGTCCTCCTCTCCGATATTGATGGACTGTACACGGACAACCCCAACACAAACCCAAACGCCGAACATGTCCCGCTGATTAAAACCCTCACACCCGAAATCGAAGCCATGGCAGGCGACACCAATGATCACGGCCTCGGCTCAGGCGGCATGACCACCAAACTCGCCGCCGCCCGCATCGCCCAGAACGCCGGTTGCGCCACAGCCATCACGCTCGGCTCCGGCGACGCCCCGCTCAGCGCCCTCGAATCCGGTGCGCGCACCAGTTGGGTGCTGCCTACCCTCTCGCCAGATACCGCCCGCAAAGCCTGGCTCAAAGGCCATCTCAGCCCCGAAGGCACACTCACCGTCGATGCGGGCGCAGCAAAAGCCCTGTACGGCGGGGCCAGCCTTCTACCCATTGGCGTAAAATCCGTAAGCGGACAATTCGAACGCGGCGCGGCGCTTGCCATAAAATCTGAAACCGGCGCAATCATAGCCACAGGCATCACCGCCTATTGCGCCGCCGACATCCGCGCCATTGCCGGACACCACACCGATGACGTGCCCGCCCTGCTCGGCCTTGCGCGCCGTCCGGCGATCATCCACCGCGACGACATCGCCCTCGAAGACTAAGCCGCCTCGACCGCCTCAACACAGCTTGCCGCCTTGAGCGCCCGCTGCGCCTTGATCCCGATCGGATAAGTCTTCGCCAGCTTCACCGCAGCCACGCGCCCATCGCCAAGCGGCATGTGCAGCAACACCTCGCCGCGCTCCGGCGCAGGCGCTTTGACCATCGCCTCAAGCACCGCCGCAAGCTCCGGCAAATTCGCCCCCGCGCCCAGCCGCACCGTCAGCGTCTTAACCGGCGTCCCAAGCCGCGCCTCCTCAAGCGGCAACACGCGCGCCAGCGACAGCCGGATCTCTTCTTCCCGCTTGCGCACCTCCACCCGCAGCGACACCGACTTGCCCGGCTCCAGCCGCTCACGCACATCATTGAGCATCTCCGGCATCACCATCAGCTCCGTCTCGCCCGTCGGGTCAGACACAGTCAGAAACGCAAACTTGCCGCCCGAACGCGCGGGCTTCTCGATCCGCCGCCGCACCACGCCAATCATCTCCAGCACCATCCGGTCCATCGCCTTGCCCGCAATCTCGCTCGCCATCGTCAGCCGCGAACGATCCACCGTCTCCAGCACATCGTCGAGCGGATGCCCGCTAAGATAAAACCCGACCGCGCCAAATTCCTCGTCCAGCATATCCTGCGGGTTCCAATCCGGCCGCACCGGAAACGCCGCCCGCACCGCAGGCTCGGCGTCACCAAAAAGCCCGCCCTGTCCGCCCGCGCGATCTTCCGCCGCGCTTGCCGCCATCGCCGCCATCATCGGCCCCGCCGCATAGGCCTGCGCACGGTTCGGCTCAAGCGTCGACAGCGCGCCCGCCCGCCCAAGCTGCTCGAACGCTTTCTTGTTCAGCGATTTGGGGTCCACCCGCTCGGCCAGATCATGCAGACTTTTGAAAGCCCCGCCCCGCTCACGCTCTTCGGCCAGATGCTTCATCGCCTCAAGCCCGACCCCTTTAAGCGCGCCAAGCGCATAGACCACACTGTCCTCGCGCACATCAAAGTCCGGTGTCGAACTGTTTACATCCGGCAAGATCACGGGAATTTTTAGCCGCTTGGCCTCTTGGAAGAAGGCGGCCAATTTGTCCGTATTGTGTAGATCAAGGCTCATCGACGCGGCCAGAAACGCGACAGGGAAATGCGCCTTCAAATAGCCGGTCTGATAGGAGATCACCGCATAGGCGGCGGCGTGCGACTTGTTAAATCCGTATCCGGCAAATTTCGCCATCGTGTCGAAAATATCGTTCGCCAGCGGCGCGTCGATCTTGTTTTCCCGCGCACCGCACCCTTCAACAAAGCGCGCGCGCTGCTTGTCCATCTCTTCCTTTTTCTTCTTACCCATCGCACGGCGCAGTAAATCCGCCTCGCCCAGCGAATAACCGGCAAGCTCCTGGGCCATCCGCATCACCTGCTCCTGATAGACCGGCACGCCATAGGTCGCCTCAAGAATGGGCTTAAGGTCAGGGTGCTGATAGCGGATCTTGCTCGGGTCTTCCTTGCCGTCACAGAACACCGGAATATTGTCCATCGGGCCTGGCCGATAGAGCGAGATAATCGCGATCACATCTTCAATATTGCCAGGCTTGACGCGTTTGAGCGTGTCGCGCATGCCCTGTCCTTCAAGCTGGAAAACGCCAAGCGTCTCGCCCGACGCCATCAGTTCATACGTCGCCTCATCATCAAGCCGCGTCCATTCCGGCCCGACATCGCCGCCATCACGCCGGATAAATTTCAGCGCCCGTTCGATCACGGTCAGCGTCTTCAGACCCAGAAAGTCAAACTTCACCAGCCCCGCATTCTCCGCCCATTTCATATTGAACTGGCTGGCCGGCAAATCAGAGCGCGGATCATTATAGAGCGGCACAAGCTCTGTGAGCGGACGATCCCCGATCACCACACCCGCCGCGTGCGTTCCTGCGTTCCGGTAAAGCCCTTCCAGCGCCAGCGCCGTGTCGAGCAATTCGCCCACGCGCGGATCTTTTTCTTTCTCTTCCTGAAACTTCGGCTCGTCGAGAATAGCATCGGCAAGCTTAGGCGGATTCGCCGGATTGAACGGGATGAGCTTCGCCAGCCGGTCAACCTGAAAATACTGCATCTGCATAACGCGGCCAACATCACGCACCACAGCTTTCGCCTGCAATGTGCCGAATGTGATGATCATCGCCACAGCTTCGGCGCCATATTTATCGCGCACATAGCGGATCACTTCGCCGCGCCGCTCTTGACAAAAATCCACGTCGAAGTCAGGCATGGACACACGTTCAGGGTTCAAAAACCGCTCGAACAGAAGGTCAAACCGCAACGGATCGAGATCGGTAATCAAAAGCGACCACGCCACCAGTGACCCCGCGCCCGAACCGCGCCCCGGGCCAACCGGAATGCCTTGTTCCTTGGCCCATTTGATGAAATCCGAAACAATCAAAAAATAGCCCGGGAACCCCATTTTCTCGATAATGCCAAGCTCATATTCGAGCCGTTCGGCATAGACCGTTTCGTCCGTATACAGCTTATCCGCCTCAGCCAGACGCCCCGCAAGCCCCTCTTCGGCCTGCCGACGCAATTCGTCCACCTCGCCTTGGCCGCCCTTACCGGAAAAGTTCGGCAGGATCGGTTTGCGCATTTCAGATTTTACGGCGCAGCGGCGCGCAATCTCGGCCGTGTTCTCAAACGCTTCGGGCAAGTCCTCAAACAGAGCGGCCATCTCGGCAGCAGATTTGAGATACTGGTCCGGCTCAACTTTCTGCCGGTCTTCCTGCCCGAGATATTCACCGTTGGAAATGCACATCAGCGCGTCATGCGCCCCCGCATCCGAAGGCTTGAGGAACCGCGCATCATGGGTCGCCACCAGCGGCAGGTCGAGTTTATAGGCCAGCTCCACCAGCCCCGCCTCGACCAGATTCTCAGCCTGAGATCCATGCCGCGTCAGCTCGACATAAAGCCGGTCCGGATACGCGCCCGCAAGCTCCAAAAGCTGCGCCTCCGCCGCCTCCGTCTTACCCTTGACCAGCAGCTTGCCCGCCTGCCCCTCGGCCCCGCCCGTCAGCAGGATCAACCCGTCCGTCTTTTCCAGAAGATGCGCCCGCGCTAGACGCGGCACCCCGTCATCGGATTCCAGATACGCCGCCGAGCCAAGCTCCATCAGCCGCCCATAGCCCGTCTCGTCCTGCGCATAGAGGCTGACCCGCGAAACCTCCCCGCGCAAAGCGTCTTCGACAATATCAAAACAGCACGCCATGATCGGCTGCACACCCGCCGCCGCCAGCGCTTCGGATCGCTCCAGCGCGCCAAACAGATTGTTCCGGTCGGTCACCGCAATCGCTGGCATTTGATGCTCGACGGCCCACGCAGTGAGCGCCTTGGTCGTGATCATGCTCTCAAGCAAGGAATAGCTCGACCGGACGGCCAGATGGATAAAGGGTGATTCGCTCAAAACCGGCTCTCCTATTACGCGAAGAGTATGCCGACTTTC